>CAYYCA010000026.1:0-13047 GCA_964470265.1 uncultured Fimbriimonadales bacterium
CTTTGGAGGTGATTTTGACCACCACCACGCGCGGGTCGTCGGCGAACGCTTCGGTAAGCGACTGACCGAGCGGCGCCAGCCCCCCCGAACTGCCCCAGAGGTCGTTCGCAATCTCGCCGTAGCCCACGAGGTTCGAATACTCCACGAGCTTGCGCATATACTCCACCACCTCGTGGTCGCCCCAGTTATAGCCGTCGGAGAACATAAAGGGGTAAATGTTCCACTCGCGCGGGTTGTAGCGCTTCTCGATAATCTCCAGCGCGAGTTTATACGCTGCTGAGAGGCGCGTGCCGCCCGAATCGCCCGCCGAGAAGAAGGTATGCTCGTCCACCTCTTTCGCCTCGGTGTGGCAGGTGATGAACACGATATCGGTGGCGGTGTATTTCGTGCGCAGAAAGCGTGTCATCCAGTAGTAAAAGCTACGGGCGATATACGCCTCGAACTCGCCCATACTGCCCGACACATCGCGCATCGCAATCACCACCGCGTTGCGCTGCTTTTCGGGCACAATCTCCCAGCTCTTGAAGCGCTTGTCTTCCTCGCGGATTTCCCAGCCTGGATGCCCCTCTGCCGCGTTGCGCTTCCAGGCGTTGATGAGTGTGCGCTTCTTGTCGATGTTCGATTGCGGTCCACGCCGTGCGATGGTGTCGAAGCGGATCTGGTCGGCTAAGATATCCTTCGTGCCCTTCTCGCGCAGGTTGGGCAAGTGCAGGTCTTCGAACACCATTTGCACGAGTTCCTCAATCGTGAACTCGGCTTCGTAGAAGTCGACGCCTGGCTCCGTGCCTGCCTGTTTGCCTGCGCCCTGCCCGGGTTGCCCGGAGCGTCCAATCACATCGCCAGGCTGGCTGCCGCCAGGTCCCTGCCCAACGCCCTTTTTGCCGTGCGGGTCGTAGCGGATGTGGGGCAGTTCCAGTCCGCGAATGGGGATTTTGATGATTTTCCCATCTTCAGCGGTGATGATGTCTTGCTGCCCGATAATCTCGCCGAGATTCTGCTTGATGACCTCTTTGACCTTCTCGTTATGGCGCAGCCGATCCTTCTCGGCTCGGCGGTGCAAGTCCCACGAGTCGGTCGATAGCCAGTAGCCCTGTCTGCCGTTTTCCACCGTGTTCAGCCCCCGTAGTTAAGATACCATGAATATCGGCGAAAGTTCCGTATTTCTGACTACTCTGTTTCCATCGTCGGCTACCCCGCGTCGCGTTTACGCGCTGCCCATCCACAGGGTTGGTATAATCTCTCCTATGCCACTCCAGCTCAAAGAAAACAGCCTGATCCTGTTTCAGGGCGATAGTATCACCGATGGCGGGCGTGAGCGGGCGAACCCGGAGCACCTCGGTTGGGGCTACCCCCGAATCGTCGCGAACTGGCTGAACGCGCTCTACCCCGAAAAACGATTGCGCTTCCTGAACCGGGGGATCAGCGGCAATCGCGTGCGCGACCTGCTTGCCCGCTGGCAAACCGACTGCATCGACCTCAGACCTGACCTTGTTTCGATTCTGATTGGCATTAATGACACCTGGCGACGCTACGACTCGAACGACCCAACCTCAGTCGAGGCGTTTGAGCGCGACTATCGGGCGTTGTTGCAGCTCACACGGGAGCGCACGAAAGCGCAGATCCTATTGATGGAGCCGTTCGTGTTGCCGACGCCGCCCGATCGCGAGGCGTGGCGCGAGGATTTAGACCCCAAGATTCAAGTTGTGCAGGCGCTGGCGCGGGAGTTCGGCGCGACGCTGGTAGAACTGGATAGGCGATTCGCCGCTGCCAGCAAGAAGCGTGAGCCGGCGTTCTGGGCGCCCGACGGCGTGCATCCCTCAGAAGCAGGCAACACGCTGATTGCGCAGGCGTGGCTGCAGGCGGTGGGCGTGCGCATACAATAGGACACTATGCATATCGAGTTTCATGAAACCATCGACAGCACGCAGCGGCGGGCGCGGGAGCTGGTAGAGCGCGGCGACCGTCGCTGGGACGCCATATGCGCCGCGCACCAGACAGCGGGGCGCGGCAGACAGGGCGCACTCTGGCACGACACGCCCGGACAGAGCCTGCTGGTCTCGCTCATTCTGTGGGAGACGCCACTGCCTGAGCCTGCAGGGCTAATAGGGCTGCTTGCCGCGCTGGCGACGGCGCAGTCGCTGGAGACGCGCTTCCCCGATTTGCCCCCTGTGCAGCTCAAGTATCCGAACGATTTGATGATTCACGGGCGTAAACTCGGCGGCGTGCTGACCGAACTCGTGGAGGGCGTCGCGATTGTGGGGATTGGCGTTAATCTGGAGCAGACGGAGTTTCCGGCAGAGCTGCAGGAGAAAGCGATCTCGGTGAGGATGGCAGTGCGCCCTCAGCCCCCCGCACCCCTCTCCGTTTACAGAGAGGGGGGAACCGAGACCCCGTGTATGCACGGCTCTCCCTCTCCGTTTACGGAGAGGGAGATGGGGGGTGAGGTTCAGCAAGCGGAGGAAAACGAGTCCGCCGCGCTCGAGGCTGAGACAGAGCCGTACACGCTTATATCAACCGGGGTTTCAAGCACCGTAAAAGTAACGGGAGAGGCGCGCCACTTGTTTTCACCCTCATTCCCTACCCCCTCTCCCGCGTCGCGGGAGAGGGGGAACATGGCTGCGCCGCACGCCCTCGGCTCCCCTCTCCCACGCCGTGGGAGAGGGGCTGGGGGTGAGGGTTCCATCGAACTCATTCTGCCCATTCACCATAACCTGACTCGCCTGCTTGATCTCTGGCGTACCCATCCCAAAGAGGTCTTTCGCCTCTGGCAGGCGCGCGATTGCAGCGCGGGGCGCGCCTATCGGGTTCTGGATCTGCCCGACCAGCCTGTCGGCGTTGCGCTTGGCGTCGCGCCGGACTTCCGCCTGCGCCTGCGTCTGCCTGACGGGGCGGAACATACCACTTACTATGTAAGCGCGGTATAATTGCTTCGTATGAATCTTCAGCAAAAGGTGTGGAAGACCCCCGACATCGAGTGCGAGGGCTGCGTGCGCTCGATTCATCGCGCGCTGGACGATGTGGACGGCGTGCGCCAGGTCGAGGTGGATTTACTGCAGAAAACCGTGCGTGTGGTGTTCGACAGCGAGCGCGTGCAGGCAGAGCAACTGAAACACTTGATTGAAGAGGCGGGCTTCACCCCCTCAGAATAGGAGGCAGGCATGGCAGAGTCGCCGGAATACCGGCGGTTCACCCGCGTGAACCTGCCGGTGTGGATTATTGTCGGCGTAACGGTTGTCTGGGCGGTCATTCAGAAACTTACGGGAAAGTTCACCCTCGAGTGGGCGCAACTGACACTGCTAAGCGCACTGGCGATTATATCGGCAATCGCGCGCACTTGGGTCGGGCTGAAAGACCCGCGCGTGATGTATCGGATGACCCTGCCGCTGGTGGCGTTCGACCTCGCGCTCATCACCCTGGCGGTGCGTTTCACAGGAGGGTTCGAAAGTCAGGTCTGGTTGCTCTATTTCGCGCTGCTGGTCTCCGAGTCGGCGGTGATGAGTACGCGCGGACTGATTCTCACGCTTGCCCTGACTGCATTTGGCTATGGTTGGGCGAGCGCGCCGCTGCCAACGGAACACTGGAACGACTTCTGGTATCGCGTGGTTTCGCTGAGCCTCGTCTGCTGGCTGATTCATCAGGTGTACCGCAGCCACGCTGAATACCGAACCGAACTCGCAGAACTGCGCGAGCAGTATGACCTGGCGCAGGAGCGCGAGCGCATCGCCCGTGAGTTTCACGACGGACTGGGGCATCACCTCGTAAGCGCGATTCGCGGGCTGGAATCGCTGCAGCGCAGCCTGAACGGCAATCCGAACGGAAATCACAGCGACGCGCTGCAGGAGCAGATCGACATCTTGCGCACCGCGCTGGGCGAAACGCGCCAGACAATCCAGCAGCTGCGCGCGCCTGAAACGACCGATATGCGAGCGTTCATCAGACAAACCGCCGAGCGCGTGGCGCAGCGGCTTGGCGCACAGCTGCACTACGAATGCCCCGACATCATGCCTGAACTAACGCCCTTGCAAACGCTGATGTTCACGCGCGTCATTCAGGAAGCGTTGAGCAATGTGATGAAACATGCAGGCAACCCGCAGAACCTGTGGGTGGAGTGCCGTGTACGGGACGGCTGGCTCGAAGCGCGGATTAAAGACGACGGGAACGGCTTCGACCCTGAAACCGTGCTGGAAGGGCTGGGACTGAACAGCATGCGCGACAGGATTCAGGCGTTAGGGGGCGAACTGACCATCCAGAGCGCGCCCGGCGAGGGCACGACCGTACTCGCGCGCGCGCCCATTCTACGGGGGGAGCCATGGAAGTCATAAGAACGGTTCTGGCGGAAGACGACACGCGCCTGCAGGAGGCGTTTCGAGAGATTGCGCTCCACGCCGAGAGCATCGACCTGCTGGGCGTTGCGAGCGATGGGGAACAGGCCGTGCAGCTCGCGATGCAGTTCGAACCGCAGGTCATCCTGATGGATATTCAGATGCCGCGCCTAAACGGCATCGAGGCGACGCGCCGAATCAAACGCGCCCTGCCCAATGTGCAAATCGTTATCTGGACCATCTTCGACGACGACCAGCATGTGTTCGAGGCGATTAAGGCAGGCGCAGTAGGGTATTTGCTCAAAGATAGCCCTGCCCATGAGATTGTCGAGGGGATTCACGCCGCGGCGCGGGGCGAGTCGCTGCTCCATCCCGCCGTCGCCCGGCGCGTGATTCAGGAGTTCCAGCGCATGCGCGCCACGGTCGAGAAAGCCCCTGACTTGCTGTGCGAACTCACCGCTCGCGAAATGGAGGTGCTACGCCTGCTCGCGGAGGGCAAACGCAACCGCGAAATCGCCGCGCAGCTGTTCCTCACGGAGAAAACCGTCAAGAACTACATCTCCAGCATTCTGTATAAACTGCAGGTGAACTCGCGCACGGAAGCCGCGCTGAAAGCGGTGCAGGGGGGTTTAATTTAGTTCGTGCGTGCGTATTACCGTTCGCTGAAGCCGCTGATTCTGTGGCGCGAGGCGGCGCGCCCGCTGGACTGGGCGCAGGTATTTGGGCGCGTCGCGCCTGTGGAACTCGAAATCGGGTTCGGCAGTGGGGATTACTTAGTGGCGCGGGCGCGGCAGCATCCTGAACGCGACTTTGTGGGCGTCGAGCTGGAGTGGGAGGGCGTTCAACGCGCCCTGCGTAAAATTGCAGGCGCAGGGCTGACCAATGTGCGCGTGTTGCTGGGCGACGCCCGCCCCATTCTCTGGCGCGTCATTCCCCCGCAAAGCCTCACGCGCATTTATTCGCTATTTCCCTGCCCGTGGCCCAAGAAACATCACCACAAACACCGCCTGTTCGACCAGCGTCAGCTACAACTCATCAACAGCAAACTGCTCGACGGCGGCGAGTTCTACCTGCTAACCGACCATGTGGAGTATTTTCAGTGGGTGCTGGGGAACATCACCGACACGGGGTTCACGGCGTTTGCCCGCACCACCCCACCACAGGTGAACACGAAGTACGAGCAGAAGTGGCTGGCGGAAGGACAGACGCGCTTTTACGAACTGACGCTGCGCAAAGTGCAACACTGCGCTCTACCGCTGCTGGAGGATGTACCGATGGAGACCTATCGCGTGAAGCGTTTCGACCCGGAGCGTTTTCAGCCCGCCGATGTGCGCGAGGCGGTGCATGTCGCCTTCAAGGAGACGCGCTACGACCCCGTTCGACAGATTGCGATGACGCGCGTGGTGGTGGTAGAGGACGACCTGACGCAGCACTTCTGGATCGAGATTGTGCGCGACGGGGACGAGTGGCGCGTTCGCCCTGCGCCGGGGTGTGGCGTTGTGCCGACGGTGGGCGTACAGCGCGCGCTGGACGCCGTTCGGGCGGCGTGTGAGTAGACGATGGAGTGTACCTCAGGGGCGTTCTGCCAGCGTTTGCTGGATTACGCTTAGCGCACGGTCGATATCGGCGCGGGCAACCCCGTAGTGCGTCACGGCGCGCAGGCGCGTTCCCGAAAGCGAGAGCAACACCCCGCGCGCCTTCAACGCGCTGAGCAAAGTCGCGCTCGTCCAGTGAGTGGACGGGTCTACCTCAAAAATCACGATGTTCGTCTGCACGCGGGCGGGGTCGATGTGAACGCCTGGGATATTCGCCAGTCCCTCCGCCAGAATCCGCGCGTGTTCGTGGTCTTCCGCGAGTCGGTCGACCATTTCGTTGAGGGCGACGAGCGCGGCGGCGGCTAACACGCCCGCCTGACGCATCCCGCCGCCCAGCATTCGGCGCGTGCGTCGCGCTTCCTGAATGAACGCCGCGCTCCCGCACACAATCGAGCCGACCGGTGCGCCCAGCCCCTTCGAAAAGCAGAAGTTCACTACCTCGAACGGCTGGGCGATTTCGGCAGCGTCCACCCCCAGCGCAACCGCCGCGTTGAAAATCCGCGCGCCGTCTAAGTGCAAATCAACGCCCCGCTCGCGCGCCAGCGCGGCGACCTGATGAATATACTCCATCGGCAACACCGCGCCGCTGCAGCGGTTGTGCGTGTTTTCGAGGCTAATCACGCGCGTTTTGGGGGCGTAGACGGCGTCGCGGATGGCTCCCTGAAGGCGTTCGAGCGGGATTGTGCCGTCGGGCAGGTTGGGCAACACATGCAGAAACACATTCCCGAAGATACCCAGCCCGCCGACTTCCGCCGTGTAGAGATGCGACTGGTCGCCTAAAATTACTTCCTCGTTGCGCCCCGTGAGCGTCATCAGGCTCACGAGGTTCGCCATGATGCCGCTGGGCACGAACAGCCCAGCTTCCTTACCTACGCGCTGGGCGGCGAGTGCTTCAAGGCGCTGCACGGTCGGGTCGTCGCCCAGCACATCGTCGCCCACTTCCGCCTCCGCCATCGCGCGGCGCATCGCGGGCGTCGGTTTCGTCACTGTGTCGGAGCGCAGGTCGATTACCCTGTCCGCTTCGCGCACCATAACACTCCGTTGTAGATGATTTTCTGCACAATTGGGTGATGGTAGGTGGGCACGCTCTCGTGACCGGGGCGGAAGTAGAACACGCGCCCGATGCCATAGCCCTGATTCACGCCGTTGCCCGGACCTGAGGTGAAGTTCGGATCGATGCCGTCGCCTACCGTCCAGCACAGCCCCGTCGGGAAATACTCGCCCCCGTCGGGGAAGTAGGACTGGAACACCACCACGAGCGGCGGGGGCACATCGAACGGCGCGCCGTACATCTCCTCATGCTCGATCACGAAGTCTTCGACGCCCTGTGCAATCGGGTGCTGTGGAGCGCACACGCGCACATGTTCGGGTTCGGCGGGATGCTTCTCGCGCCAGCCGCCTTTCAGGTGTCCCGTGCAGTTCAGCGTGCGCTGGAAGGGCTTGGAATAGTGCCCCGAATGCAGCACGAGCAGCCCCATGCCCTCGTGATGGACGCGCTGGCGGATGCGCTCGGCGGTCTCGTCGGACACCTCGCCGTGCCGAATGTGCCCCCACCAAAGCAGCACATCGGTCTCGCGCAGGCGTTCGAGGCTGCAGCCCTGTTCGGGTTCGTCAATATGCGCCGTGCGGATCTCCAGACTGCCGTCGTTCAGTTTCGCCAAGCCGTCGGCGACCGCCCCGCGAATACTGTGGGGGTAGATTGTTTTATCGACATGCGGTGGATTTTCATCCCAGACTGTGACTCGGATGGTTGCCATGGCGTCTCTCCTGTTGAAAACGCCTTGAGTATACCTTGTGGGGGCTGTCGGACGGTTTTGCTCGCGGCGTCCGCGCAGCTATAACGCCGCCTCGCCACGCTCGCCAGTGCGGATACGGATAACTTCCTCGACCTCGCTGATGAAAATCTTGCCGTCGCCGATTTCGCCCGTCTGCGCCGCTTCGATAATCGCGTCGATAATCTCTTCCACACGGTCATCGGGCGCGACGACCTCGATCTTGATTTTGGGCAGCAGGTTCGTGGTGTAGGTGCTGCCCCGATATTTTTCGGTGTGTCCCTGCTGACGCCCGAACCCGCGCACATCGGTAATCGTCATGCCGAAGACGCCGATGTCGTTTAGCGCCTCTTTGACCGCTTCGAAGCGGATGGGGCGGATGATTGCCTCGATGCGTTTCATCGTTTCTGCGCTTTCAGTTTACCCCCCAAGAAGTCGCAGCGACTTGCATGTTATTCTGGGTCGGGTTGCTGGGGTTCCTCGTCAGCGTCCTCGTCGGGCGGTTTGGGGGGCGGGGCGGGCGCGACGCGCAGGATATGCACGCGCACCTTGCGCCTGCCGAACTGCAACGCCTGCTGGCGCGTGGCGAAGCATAAATCGATCTTGTGTCCCTTGATGGCGCGTCCTGTATCGGCGGCGATTGCCATCCCGTAGCCCTCGACATACAGCACCGTGCCGAGCGGAATGACGCGCGGGTCGACCGCCACCAAGCCGTAGCCCGCGGGCAGCCCGCTGGCAGTGTAGCCCGAACCCGTGCCGCCGCCGCTCCGGTGGGGCGTGTACGCGCTGGCATGCATCTCCAGCACTTTCGCGGTGCGGAACGAGCCGTTCCGTCCGACTGCGCCGCGCGAGGCGATATGCCCATGCACGCCGATTTCGTAAATGCGCGGTTGCGGCGGCTCCAGCGTCTGCTCCTCGAGCTTGACGCGCTTGAGTTCCTTGCCGTTGCGATAGTACACGCGCCAGACGACAATTTTCTCGCCCGGTTTGCCTTCGGCTTTGAGTACCTTATGGCGCGGGGGTAAGCGCCGATTCACTTCAAACAGAGTCGGCGGCGGCGTCTGCTCGCGCCGCTCCACGATTTTCGTCGTTACTTTCTGATCGTTGCGAGGCTTTTCCGCACAGCCAATAGCGCATAGCGCGATAAGTCCCACATTCAGCAGCAGCCATCGCCACGATCCACCCCTGTTAGCGTTCCTTCGCTGTTGCATAGTTGACCTCCCTTTGCGAAACCGCTACAGGCTCCGCGAAGTGTCGCCCAGGTTTGGACAGGGGCAGTATACCCGATGGACGCGCTAAAATTGATACTGCACGGCGAGGTAGGCGCGGTCGCGTCCGTTGGAGGCGTCCACCCACTCGTAGCCGGCTGTAAGGCGCACGCCTTGCTTCGGGAAGTAGTGATAGAATAGCCCCAGCGTGCGGATACGGTCGCTGCGTCGGTCGTCGTCGGGGTCAAAATCCTCCCAGCGGGCGACCAGCTGATGGTTCGGGCGCGGCGTGTAGAGCGCGTACACGACGGTCGCGTTGTAGTCGCTTGGCGTCAGGAACTGAGGGGCGCTGACGCCGCCCGCAGGGTTGCGGTCGCGCCCATGGAGATAGGTCAAGCGCAGGCTCAGGCGCGGCGCGGGGAAGTCGCGAAACTCGTTCTCCACATACCAGAGCCAGCGTTGCGTATCGGGCACATTCACGGGGTTGTTTTGCGCGTCGCGGGTTTGGAAACCCGGACGGCGTCCCAGCAGCCCGCCAAGATTGAACTGATAACGCGGTCGCTCGCCGCGCAGGTTCAGCGACCCCATCGCCGACGCTTGCCCGCCGCGCCCTGTCAGCTGCGGGTCATTAATCGTCAGGCTGTTCCAGAGACCGACCTGCACCCGATAGCCCGCCCCGAGCTGATAGTCGAGATACGCGCCGCGCCCGCGCGCGCCCGCAAAGTAGGCGTTGGCGACATTGACCCGTTCCAGCGCATCGTTGGCGGGTAGATTCATGCGCAGGTCGTAAAACAGGGGCATCAATTGCTGCCCCATCAAAACGACCGTGTGCTGGTTCAGACGCCAGACGGCGTAGGCGTCGAGCAGTTCCGCGTTCTGAGCGCGTTCGCCGCCCGCGAACTCTACCGAAATGCGTCCTGTGAGCTGCTCGTCGAGACGGAAGTTCGCCGCCACGCGCGCAAATCGCGTCTCGAAGCCGTCGCGCCCCTGACCTCCCTCCGCATCGCTCCACTGAACACGCAGCACGCCTGAAATCTGAACTTTCTCGATGGCGGCGCTGGTCTGGTTCGCGTCCGTGCTGGCTAAGAGAACTCCTAACAGAATTGCGCCTATCCCGTATCGCGCTCGCCTCTCCATACGCCGTTATTTTACCTGTGGGAGCCAGAGTGCAGAGATCGATTGGCAGCAGAAGAATCAGAACATGGGTGCGCCCACGACCACCTTCAACGCCTCCGCCTTGCGCAACAAGTCGTAGCCTTCAGGCGCGCGCTCGAGGGGCAGGCGATGCGTAATCAGTTGCTCCACAGGCAAGCCGCTCGCGATGTGGAGCAGCGCCTGTCGCATCTCAATATGGCTGGCGGAGTAGCTGGGGATCAGGCGCGTCTCGCGAAAGTAGACCTCGTGCCAGTTCAAGAGAAACCGCACCTCAGGGGGCGCGGGGGTAAACAACACCACTGCCCCGTCCGTCGCAACAATCTGCAACGCGAGTTCCAGAGCGGGTTCGTTCCCTGGCCCCACAATCACGACCTCAGGCGCGTCGCTGATGCGGCGCGGCGCGTCGTTAGCGTGCAACGGCGTCGCGCCCAGCGATTCGGCAAACGCGAGCCGGTGAGAGAGCTGATCAATCGCGAAAATTCGCCGCGCGCCCCACGCCTGCCCCAGCAGCAGATGGAGCATGCCCATCACGCCCATCCCGACAATCGCGAGCGCGTCGCCGCGTTTGAACCCCGCGCGGCGCAGAGAGCGAATCACACACGCCAGCGGCTCGGTGAATACGGCGCGTTCGTCGGACACGGAATCGGGGACGCGCAACAAATCGACCTTCACAATCTCGGCGGGCGCGATGAAATACTCGCTTAGTCCGCCCGGGTTCAGCTTCGTGCTTCGCCATGTAGGGCAGTGAACGAACGCTCCCCGCCGACAGAAGTTGCACTGCAAACACGGCGCATGATGATGTACCACCACCCGCTCGCCCGGCTGGAAGTTCGCAACGCCTTCACCCAGCGCAACAATCTCGCCAACCAGCTCGTGCCCTGGCACAAGCGGCGCTTTGCGCAGGGTGTACCAGTCCATCACCTCGCCCGTGCATAAGCCACAGGCGCGCAGGCGTATTAACACCTCGCCCGCTTGCAGGGGAGGTAATTCAAGCGTCTCCCAGCGATACTCGCCCTCAGGCGTGAGCCGCCATGCGTGCGTTCGCACAAAGGAAGTATACCTGTGATACAATTCGGGGTGGTGAGATGATGACCTTTCATGTTGTATTGGAGCCTGCGGAGGACGGCTGGATTGTTGCAGAGTGCCCTGCGCTGCCGGGCTGTGTGTCACAGGGGCGCGATGAGCAAGAGGCGTTGGCGAATATCCGCGAGGCAATCATCGCTTGGCTTTGGGCAGAAGATCAAAAAGCGATAGAAGCGCGTCGTTCCGACCAGTCGCAGATTGTGCTGGTACAGGATTAAAAGTTTAGCGTACCTTTACCCTTGCCATACACATCCCCGCCAGCGCCATAAAGAACGCCCCATAAAGAAACACATTCCGATAGTTGTCGCCCGTGAGGTCGACCAGCACGCCCGCGAGTTGCGGTCCCAGCACCGCCGAGAGGTTCGAGGCGAAGTAGTAAAGCCCCGTGATAATCCCGGCGCGGAGCGTGGGGGCAGTATCGTACAGCGCGGGCAGCGAGTTCACATTCACCAGCGCCCAGAACGCCCCCGCAGGAATGAGGAACCCCATCATCATCGGCAACGACTGCACGAAGTAGCCGTACAGCAATATCCCCACCAGTCCCGCAATCCCAATCAGGATAACCCGCTTACGCCCGAATCGCGTCGCGAGGTAGCCGCTCGGCACAGCGCAGAGGATAAACGCAGCGGGCAAGAGCGCGACCAGCTTGCCCATCTGATCGGGCGTAATCCCTAACGCCTCTTTGCCAATCAGCGAGAGCAGCGCCTCTAACGCGGTGAAGCCCATGAACCAGCTCAAAATCGCGCCCAGCATCCAGAGCATATTGAAGTTGCGGGCGCGGATTAACGCCTGCGCGCTCTCCAGCAGCCCTGCTTCCTTCTCTTCAGGCTCGTACAGGGGGCGCTTCGGCTCGTGTACGAGGAAAAACGCGATGGTCAGCGCGAGCGCCATCACACTGCTGCCAAAAATAAACGGCGCGTAGCGTCCAAACGCCCCATAGAGCGCGCCCCCGCCGAAGTATGCCATCGCCGCGCCCACGCCCAGCATGAGGTTGATGATTCCGTTCGCCATGCTGCGTTGTTGCGACGGGTACAGGTCGCCAATCAGTGCGACGCCTGGCGAGCGGATGAGCGCGTTGCCGAAGTTCGTGAAAAAAATCGCCAACATAATCCCCCACGCGGTGGTCGCTGTCGGTACAAAGAGAAACGCGGTCATCGCAATCGGCGCGCCCGCCAGCACCCACGGCTTGCGCCTGCCCATCGGGGTGCGCGTGTTGTCCGAGAGTTGCCCCACGACAGGCTGCATAAACATGTTGATATAGTTGTCCCAGGTCAGTACGAAGGTAATCAGCGTCGCGCTCAGCCCCAGCTCGCGCAGGAAGATGGGAACGAAGTGATTGAAAATCGGGAGGGTCATGCCCATGCCCATGAACATCGCGCCGAGCAGAATCGTGCGCCCGACGGGGAACCGCGCTGGCGGAGCCTCGTGCATAGGAACGAATTTCGACGGATAGAGGTATACTTCCTGTAATGCGCCGTTTCGGGCTGGTGTTGTGGGCGTTGTGGCTTGCGCTGACGCCGATTGGACTGGCGTGGGCGCAGGCGTGCGCGTGCGCGGGACAGCTCAAGCCGTTCTGCTGCAGCGAACGCCCTACGCCGCAGGCGGCATGTTGTGCGGGCGACGCAGGGTCTGCCTGCTGCGCGTCGCATACAACGCCCTGCAACGATTGCTCGGGGTGTCAGCTGGCGCAGGCGAAGCCCGCGCCGTCCGTAGCCGCGTCCCGAATCACGCTGGACTGGGCGGACTGGGTTCTCGACGCGCCTGAGTTGACCGAATTCGGCGCACTGATTCCCACGCGAGCCTGTTTTGGCTTGCCCGCAATTCGCAATCATTCTCCCCCTCTTGTACCTTCTGCGCCTCGTGCGCCGCCCCTGTGTTGAGCCACTCGTGGCACGGGCGTCCCGCCCGTGCA
>CAYYCA010000027.1:0-10450 GCA_964470265.1 uncultured Fimbriimonadales bacterium
ACGCGCGTGGCGTAGCGGCTGACCACGCTCAGGTCGTGCGAGACAATCAGCACGCCCATCCCCTGCTCGGCGCGGAGGCGTTCGATGAGTTCGTAGAACTGCAGGCGCACGCCGACATCGATTCCGGTGGCGGGTTCATCCAGCAGCAGGAGTTTGGGCTGCAGGGCGAGCGCGGCGGCAATCACCACGCGCTGCAGCTCGCCGCCCGACAGCGTGCGCACGGGCTTATCCAGCAAGTGGATCGCGTCAACCGCTTGCAAGATGGTGTGCAGCTGCTCGGGCTTTTGCGCTCGCTCGCCCAATAATGCCCACAGCAGCTCGCGTGTGAGCAGGGGCATCGTGCGGTCGAACTGCAACGCCTGCGGCACGTAGCCAATCTGCTGGCGTTCCGCGCGGCTGAGTTTTTCAGGCGGCTTGCCCAGCACCTGCACGCGCCCCTGATACGGCAGCAGCCCCAACAGCACGCGCAGCAGGGTCGTCTTGCCCGCGCCGTTGGGACCAATCAGCGCAATCGTCTCGCCCGCCGATAGCTCCATCGACACGCCAGTCAGAATGGCGCGTCCACCTAAAGTCACATCCAGGTCTGAGACGACAATCAGCGGGGTCATCGTGCGCCTCACTTACGGCGCGGCGACTCGTACATCGCGAAGGCGTTGTGGTTGTGAATCGACTCGATCGATTCGCACTCCACGCGGAAGCCGCTCAGCTCCTCGCGTTCCGAGAGGCGCAACGCCAGTTCGCGCGCCACATCCTCCACAAAGCGGGGGTTCTCGTAGCTGTATTCGGTCACGAACTTCTCGTCGGGACGCTTCAACACGGGGTAGACCAGCGAGCTTGCCGACTCTTGCACCAGCGGCAGGTACTCGTCAGGCAGGCGGGGGAGTTTGTCCTTCGTGTGGAGCCACATCCGTACCAGCGCGCGCTGATTGTGCGCCCCATATTCGGAAATCGCCTTGCTGCAAGGGCACAGCGTCATCGCGGGGAACACGAAGTGGCTAATTGCAAACGACGCGCCGTTGTTGAGTTTGCATTCCCACTGCACTTCCACATCGAGCCAGCCGGGCGTTTGGGTGACGGGCGCGGGCACTTCCAAAAAATAGGGGAACTGCATCCGCACTTGCGCCGCGCGGCTGCCGAGGCGGTCGCGGGTCTCTTCCAGCAAGTTTTTTAACTCAGCGGGCGTGCGGGGGACAGACGCCCACTCGTACAGGGCAGCGACGAGGCGGCTCATATGCGCGCCGCGCTGCTCCGCGTCGATATCGACGCTCAAATCGGCGACAGCGATTACTTGCTGAACGGTATCGGCAGGGGTGCGCAGCGGCACAGGCAACCGCAGTCCGCGAATGCCGACTGCATGCAGCGCCACGCCGCGCGGATCGCGCTCAGAAGCAACATCCGGTAGCGATACGCGAGTTTTCATATCAAGAGAATCATACCCGACAGGAGCCACTATGTTTCCATTTTTCTCGTAAGGGCTATAATAACCCAAGTTGCTACCTATCGATTTTGGGGCGAGATTCCTTGCTTCGCTCGAAATAACAGCTTTTGTCATTCCGAGCGAAACGAGGAATCTCGGTTTCCTGCTGCGTTTCAGAAGCATTTTTCGTGGGAAGCACTGATTATTCTCCAGCGAGCGGTCGCTTGCTGAGGTAGTACACCTCGCGTGCGGGCACGCTCACCAGTTCCCGTTCAGGATAGCGCAGCGCGGTCAGCCTGCCCCCGAAGACGCAACCCGTGTCGATGTTCACGGTGTTGTTCTGCCACATCGGTTCCGCATAGGGCGTGTGCCCGTACACGATGAACGCCTCACCCTGATACCGCTCCGCCCAGTTCAGGCGCACGGGCAAGCCGTACTCGTCGCGTTCGCCTGTCGTCTCCCCATAGATGCAGAACTCGCGCACGGCAGGCGACTCACGCCCGATATACGATTGCTTGATGCCTGCGTGCGCGACCACCAGCCTGCCTTCATCCAGCACAAGGTGGCTGGGCAACCCCTGAATGAACTCGCGCAGGGCGTCATGAAACGCGGGGGGCTGATGCTCCAACTCGTCCAGCGTGCGACGCAGCCCCAACGGAATATGCACGCCCTCACCCTGCAGATAGCGCAGCAGTTTATAGTCATGGTTACCTATCACGGCGTAGGCAGTACCCGCTTCTACCATCTGCATCGCCAGCCGAAACACGCCAACCGAGTTTGGCCCGCGGTCGCCGAAATCGCCCAGAAACACCAGCTTACGCCCTTCGGGATGCATCGGCAATGCGCCCTCGGTGCGCCAACCGAGCAGCTGCAGCAGCTCCATCAGCTCCTCGTAGCAGCCATGCACATCACCGATGATATCGAAGGGACCGCGGTCACTACGGAACCGAGTAGGCGGCAGGGGGACGCGCATAACTTCGGCAAACTCCACCTCATCAGGCGAGTTCAACACATACACCTGCTGAAACCCCTCTGAGCCGAGCGTGCGCAGTGTTTTCGCCAGCATTTCCGCCTGAAATCGTACAGCATCCTCACGTGGGGCTGACGTTCCGCGGTCGGCGTTGCGCTGCAGACACAACTCCACAGGCGTCGCCAGCACAATCGCCACCGCCGCCGCGTGATGGCTGCGCGCCATGTCCACATACTGTTTGCGCGTTTGCGGATAAAGGTTCGTATCGTCTACCACCGCCAACAAGCCCTGTTGCAGTCGCTGCGCCACGCACTGCCGAAACTCAGCGCATGTGTCTTTACTCACAATCTCTTCGGGCTGGAACCAACGCTGCGCGAATACGCTTTTGCCCGCGCCCTGCACGCCCACAAGGACAACTACGGAAAGCTCTGGTACTTCGATTTTCATGGGGTTTTCTCTCCAATCTAAGCACTTTAACGCTGAATAGGAGAGTGAAGTTCCAGAGTATTGGGGAGATTTTCTGAGAGCGTGTTCCCCCGCTCCCGTGTGGTGAGAGAGGGGGACTTTGCAGGAAACATGCCGCTCTCTCCGAAACTTATCGCTATGTTCCGACGGCGTTTACAGGAGAACCCCTACGCCCCGTTCAAGATGGGCGTGCAGAGTTATTCGATGCGCAAGATGGGGCTGGAGGCGATGCTCCGCGCCACGCGCGAGCTGGGACTGCGCTACATCGAGGCGTTTATGGCGCACCTGCCCTACTTCGGCGCGCCCGAAAAGTGGGGCGAGATGAAGCAAACCGTTGCCCAGTCGGGCGTGGAAGTGCTGGCGTATGGCGTCGTGAGCTTTGACGGCAACGAAAAGTCCGCCCGCACGATTTTCGAGTTTGCCAAAGCGATGGGCATCCCCGTGATTACCGCCGACCCTGCGCCTGAAAGCTTTCGCTACCTGGCGCGCATGTGCGAGGAGTTCAAAATTCCCGTCGCCATCCACAATCATGGACCGAACACCCGCTACGACACGATTCGCAGTGTGGAGGAGGCGATGCGCGGGCAGCCTGAATGGATTGGCGCGTGTATCGATACGGCGCACTTCCTGCGTTCGGGCGAGAACCCTGTGGAGGCGGTTCGTCGCTTCGGCAGGCGCGTCCACGCCGTGCATCTGAAGGATGTCAAAGACCGCACGCAGTATACGCTGCTGGGCAAGGGCGATCTGGATATGGTGGGCTTCCTGCGCGCGCTGCGTCGCATCGATTTCAAGGGGTGCCTCGCGCTGGAGTACGAGGAGAACCCTGACGACCCACTGCCCGACCTGCGCGCGTGCTTAGAAGCAATTCGCGCCGCGTTGAAGCAGATTTAAGGGAAGAATCGCTGAAAGAGACGACTTAGCCAGCGTATCAGGCGCGGGCGTTGCGCCTGTACAATCGCGCGCGTTTGGAGATACGAGCGCCGACACTCAGGGCAAGAGACGATGTGCAACATCAGCGCATGATAGTTCGGCGTGCGACGCCCTCGCCGTGCCAGCTCGATAAACTGCTCAAACTCCAGGCATGCGCCTGCGGGCGCGTGTCGAAGGCGCGCCGCGAGACGCCGCTCCAGCGGCGTCCACCCATGCCAGATTTCTCGGGTCGATTCCATTAGGCTACCTCGTCTAATGTTAGCGAATACACCGGCGTATATTCAACTACTGTCAGACTTCAGATTCCTCGCTTCGCTCGGAATGACAGCATAGGTTAGCCAAAACCAACTTGCCATTTCGAGCGAAGCGAGAACTCTCGCCGACGCAAAAACGACAGGCGCCAGCTCAAGTATCATACCCGGTCTCAGGGAACCGAGTAAATGAGCCATGCCCCCTTCTCATCGGCAGTCGCCAATCAACACGAACCCGCTCCAGTAATACGGCGCATAGCCCTGTTGAAGCATGTGCCGCTGCGCTTGCTGAAGGGCGCGGTCTTTCGGCAGCTTTCGGACGATGTAGCTCTTATAGAACTCCTCGACGAGTTGAGCCGTGCTTTCGTCTTCCACCTGCCACAGGGTCGCGCCGACCGATTTTGCGCCTGCGTG
Organism: uncultured Fimbriimonadales bacterium; assembly: GCA_964470265.1. Classification (GTDB taxonomy): domain Bacteria; phylum Armatimonadota; class Fimbriimonadia; order Fimbriimonadales; family GBS-DC; genus GBS-DC. The sequence goes on from CAYYCA010000027.1 coordinate 4,448, forward strand.
CAGGAAGGCGCGCGCCAGACCGTACACGCCTTCGTAGCGATACACCTTGCCGCGCGCGGTCTCACACGCGCTGAGCATCACCAGGTCGGCTTGGAGTCGCCAGCGCGCCATAATCTGCGCCGCTGTGAGCCAGCGCTCGCCGCGAGCGTCGAATTTCAGCACCGACTCCAACGGGTTCTCGTCCTTTGCTTCGGCGTGGCAGGCGAAGTGCAGGATACGGCGGACGCGCGCTTGCTCGCGCACCCGCTCAGGCTGAACTTCGTCTTCACGCAACACAATCGCGTTGGGGATTAGTCGCTCGATGCTGAGGGCTTCCTTTTCTGCTGCAGGGAGATTGTTCAAGGCGGCGCCTCGTGTGCCTCGCTGGGCGACCTGGGTTCGCGCAGGCACTTGCTCTGGCTCTGCAGGGACGGCGTCAGGCGATTGCTGCGCCGATTGGTCTGGCTCCGTCTCGTACTTCGACACGGCGGCAACCAGCACGCCCTGCGGAGCAGGTTCTAACGGACGCGGATGACGCGCATACCGATAGACGCCCATCGACGGTGTCAGGTGGATGGCAACGCGCTCCATCCAGTAGATGGGCTTGCCTGCGCGGGTTTCGATTACCAGCGCCGCCCATGGCAGCTGACTGAGTTCGCCCTCGGGGCAGAGCAGCACCCGTTCATAACCACTCAGAATCTCGGCGACAGGCGCAACGAGCGTCTGATAGAGGCGCGCGCCTTGCTCAATCAACTCCGCTGTTATCGCTTCGCGGTTCTCCTGAATCTCAGACCGAAACGCGCGAATCTCCTCAATCAAAGTGGCCGGATTGACCACTTGATAATGCGCATGTACGGACTGTTTCGTAATTACGGCTATCAGCAAGGTATTCTCTACAAGGGCGTGATAAATCAGGGCAACATCGGGGTCGAGCTGCTGTTGGATAATGGCGAGGCTCATAGGCGGCGGCGTCAGCAGGCGCGCCTCGTTGGGGAATCGTGTTCGAAGCTCGTCTTCAAGTTGCTGTTGTCTCCGTTCAAGGACTGTGAGACTCTCGTAGAGGGAACGCGCTTGGGTTTCCGCTGCTTCGGGGGTTACCTCGCCCTGCTCGGATGCGGCATAAATCGCGGCAATCTGGCGTCGAAGCTCGATGCGTTCCGCTTCGAGGGCTTGCCACTGGTTCTGGAGCGCGCGCCACTCAGGCGAGGGGTTCAGCGACTCGAGTTGAGTGCGCTGGATTTGTTCGAGCAGGGCGCGGGCGCGACTCTGTTCCAGCAGTTCCGCCGCGCGCGCGGCGTTGCCCCGCTCCGCCTCGAGCAGCGCCAGCAGGCTATACGCCTCGAAATAGTTCTCGCTGAACGCTGTCTGGAGGTCGGGGTCGAGGATCAGACTGCGTTGCCGGTCGATGATGGCAATTGCCTGCTCCAGACGCTCCCGCGCGCGCGCGGCGTCGCCCGCGCGGTAGTCCTGCTTAGCAAGATTGAGCTGCGTCAGGGCGACAAAAATCGTGTTGGGCGCGGCCTGCTGGTAGAGTGCAAGCGCGCGGTTGAAATCCTCACGGGCGGCGGGTATGTCGCCCTGACGCGCCCGCACCACGCCACGATAGAAGTGCGCCTGCCCCAACAACAGCCGGTTGCTGCCGGGTCTCTGAAGCGAGGCGACCAGCTGATTCAGTAGAGAGAGCGTGTTCGCGGTATCGCCTCGGCGAATTTGCAGGATGGCTGAATTCAGGCGCACGCGCTCGGTCATGTGCGAAGCGTGGATTTGAGGCGTCTTACGCTCGGCGTCCTCAAAGTAGCTCTGGGCTAAGTCGGCGTCGCCCGACTCCAGAGCCACCATGCCGAGGTTGAGCAACATTTGGACAATCAAAGGCGAGTTGGGGAAATTGCCTTCGAGGATCTTCAGCGCGTCATTGTAATGCATTTCCGCCTTTCTCAGGTCGCGCTGGCGGAGGGCGAGGTTGCCCAATCCGATAAGGGCTTGAGCGCGCAGCAGGCTGGGCGCGTTGCTCGCGATTTCATGGGCGCGGCGGTAGTGGCGCGCCGCCTCATCCCAGCCGCCGCGACGCAGATACAGGTTGCCCAGCCCGATGCGCGTCTGGGCATGCAGGGCGGTAGCGGTCAATCGGTTTTCCTCCTGGAGCTGGAGGGCGTTCTCAAGGAGGCTCTGAGCGCGGTCGAGTTCCCCCTGTTCTACGGCGACCAGCCCCAACGCCATGAGGGCGCGGCTGCGGTCGGCAGGTTCGGCGTTGAGCGTCTCATACAGGTCACGCGCCTCTTCGAAAAGGCGACGCGCGTCGAGCAGATTCCCCTCGTAGAAAGCAACGAAGCCGAGCCCCATCAGCGTATGCGCCACTGGGAGCGAGCGCGGCGATTCACGCTCTCGAATCGCCCGCGCTTGCGTGAAATAGTCCCGCGCCTGCGGCAGTTCGCCGCGCTCCAGCGTCAGCGCGCCCAGATTGTAGAGCGTTTTAGCAATATTCAGGGGCGTATCCTGAGCCGACTGCTGCTGTTCGAGTGCGCGGGTCAGATACGGGACGGCGTCGTTCAGTTTACCGCGTCGCCATGCCACGCGCCCCAGCTCGTGGTCAACCTGCGCCTGTTCCAGGGGTTCAAGATGGGGGTTTTGTCGGGCGCGTTGCAGCTGCTGTTCGGCGGCGTCCAGCGCGCCCTGCTCGAGAGCAATCACGCCCAGCCCCGCCTGGGCGCGCGCCGCCTCACGCGATTGGGTATCCACTGACAGGGCGACTTGCAGGGCGCGTTCGTAGTGGGTCTGGGCATCGTTCCAACGGCGTTGCTGGCGCGCGACATCGGCTAAGCCCAGATGAATCTGCGCGGTTTCCGCCGTGTTGAGCTGGTTTGCCGTGTGGATTGCCAGTGCGCGTTGATAGGAATTTTGCGCTTCTGCGAGCTGGTTGCGCCGCTGCGCCAGCTCGCCCAGAGCCAGCAGTGTCGACGCCAGCTCGGGAGAGTCGGGCGCCTGCGACTCTTGCACTGCCAGCGCCGCCTGCAGGCGCGCCTGAGCCGTTTCCAGCTGGTTCTGCTTGAGCGCAAGGACGCCCAGATTGTACCGAGTGCGCGCGAGGGTCAGCTCATCCGCGCCGTGCGCCTCCTGCAGGGCGAGCGCGCGTTCCCACAACCGCTGGCAAATTGACCATTCTCTCAGATCGAACCAGTCATCAGTGGCGTAGGCACTCAACGCCTTAGCCACCTCAAGTGGCTGGTCCGCATCGGCGGCGGCGCGTTTCAACGCGTCGTTCAGGAGTTGTTCTGCGCGCGCCCGATCCGTTTGCCAGTAGCAGAACGCGAGCGCGAGGGTGGCTTCCACTTCGCCCGCCACAAAGCCCCGCTCTCGGTAAGTCTCGCGTAACGAGTCCCAGAGCGGAATCAGCTCCTGGCGTTGCGCTGGTTCCTGAGGGCGGATGCGGTGCAGCGCACGGGCGCGGAGATGACTGAGAGAAACCGAAGTCAAGCCCCCTCCCTGAACCGCCTGCTGAGTGCGCTGCAGAATCGCGTTGTATTGTCCCTGCTCGTACATTTGTTCCAGTTCGCGCAGCAACGCCTCGTTATCTGGTTTTTCACGGTGTGTAGGAGCGGGGTTGGCGCGTGGCTGCGCTTGCGACGGGCTACGGACGGTTTGCGCCCAGCTCAGTAATCCCAAAGCGACTGTTGCTAAAACAATCCCTGTATGTTGAACGATACGCATCATTTGGCTCCTCTCATCAGGCAAGCTCGCCCAGGTCGATCAGGAACGCCTCTTTGCGTTCGGTCTCTACGCAATAGCCTTCGCCGACGATGTAGCGTCCGTTGGGGGAGATGGCGTAGGCGCGTTCGAGCGTCGCGCCCAGCGTGCGCAGGTGCGCAAAGAGTACATTCAGGTCTTGCATTCCGTCCTCTTCGGTCCAGAGGAAGGCGTAGAGGCCCCCTGCCTCGTCCAGGGCCTCGCCGACGATGTGTCTGCCGTCATAGGAGACGCTGTGTGCCTGACTGATTTCGTCTTCGCGCTGGCTCAGGGCGCACATTCCCGTTTCGGGCGTCCAGCGAAAGGCGCGCCCATCGCTCTTGCCGACGATTACCGTTCCGTCCTGCGAGACCGCCCGCGCCTCGCTGTATTCCCCGCCGAGCGTCCCCAGTCGGCGAACGACGCCCGACGCCGTGTCCCAGCATACCGCCTGCTCGCGAATCCGTCCTACGACGAACCTGCCGTTGGGCGAAACGGCGAGCGCGACGCTGGGCGCATCCCCAGCAGGAAGCGGCTCAATGCGTCCATTGATCCAGCGCACGGCGCGCCCTTCGGACTCGCCGACCAGCGCCTCGCCGCAGGCGTTCATGGCATACACACGACCATTCCCCTCAAATCGCCGAACGCCGCGCGCCGCTTCCCAGAACAGCTGGCAGGCGTCGCTGGAGACCATAATTTTCTCGCCGTCGGGAGTGATGACACAGCAGGGGTTGCAGTTCTCGCCCAGCTCGCCCAGTTCCACGAACTGGTGATCCTTCCAGCGGAACGCGCAGGCGATGTAGACGGCGTAGTTGCCGCGCGTGTCGCTGTAGCGATGCTCTTCGGCGAACGCGACGCCCGCCACAGTGCCGTCGCTGGCGACGCTATACGCCACGCTGCTGTGGTCATAGAGCGGTAGGGTACCCAGCCATGTCAGGCTCTGTCCGAACACATCCGTTCGCGTGCGGCGCGCCCTGTCGGTCGCAACGGCGTCCCAGAGTTTCTGGCGGGCGCGCTGCAGCGTCTGCTCCACCCAGTCGCGAGTTTGCCGATGTAGGCGGGCGATGTCGGCGACGCTGTAGCCGTTGATGACATAGTCGTACCAGACCAGAAACTCGTCGGGGGTCAGGACGCCGCGCACCCGGTCAATTAGATCCAGTTCTTCTGCGTTCAGCGGCGCGCATGGCTCGGCGTCCGCTAGCGACTCCAGGAGGCGTGCGTCAGTTTCGCTCAGGGCGTTCTGCGCGGTTCCAGTCGCGTGATAGACAAAATCGATGACCGCCCCCGCAATCCAGCGGGAACAGGGGATTTTCGCGCCCGCGCGCAGGGGCAAAATGAGCGGTACGCGCTCAAGAAATTCATTTCCGATTCGCTCCGCCGTTTTGGAGTCGCGCACTAACGCGTTCGCCATTTGTCGCACGGCTTCACGCAGCATGGCGCGCAGACGGTTGTAGGCCTCGCGCAGCTCCCTTTCCGAAACGCCCGCGCCGTTTCGGGCTGCTTCCTCCAGACTGGCAATCTCAAACGCCAGCCGATCCACCTCGCTCCAGTTGTAATGTTTCATCAGCGCCCCTCCAGGACTTGCGCGTTACGCACTTTTGCACTTTTGAGTTGCCGATGCGCCTATTATACACCAGTTTTTCGGGATAGAGCGCGTTAGGCGCGCTTATCGATTCACCAGCGCGCGCAATCGCTCTACCGCGTGTCGAATCCCCTCATTTTCGGGGTCGCGTCGCTGGGCATGTTCGAACGCTTCCAGCGCCTCCTTGTAGCGTTGGAGTTCGTAGAAGATTGCCCCGCTCGCCAGCGGAGCCTCTTTCAGCTGTTGGCGTGCCAGCCTAAGGTCTTGACGCTGTGCCTCCGACATCACGCTGAACCGAAGCGTCCCGCGCAGGGTGCGAGCTCGTTCCCGAATCGCCTCCACTGTGAGTTCGTAGGTTATGTCAGGGTCAAGCGACTGCGCTACGCGATACTCGGTCTGTTCAGGAGCCAGTTCCTGCACATCGACCTGTTCGCCAGTGCGCGGAATGCGCAGCGTGACGCGGTACTTCGTCGCGCCCTCAACTGGCTCCCATGCGAAGAGGGGCGTGCGGTCTTCCATCAAGAACTGGGGTGGATTACCCTCGTCCACAGGCTTACTCTCGTTCAATCGGGGGCTTCTGAGCTTCAGCGGTCCGAAGCTCGGCGTTTTCGGCGTGCTGCGGGTACGGGTTGTCAGAGTCCCCAGCACATTTCGAAGCGCGTCGACGCCCATCCTCGTCAGGCTGCCCACGGAAGCCAGGTCGCGCTCGATAGGGGAAAGGT
>CAYYCA010000027.1:10550-12892 GCA_964470265.1 uncultured Fimbriimonadales bacterium
CCCATCCTCGTCAGGCTGCCCACGGAAGCCAGGTCGCGCTCGATAGGGGAAAGGTTCTCGCCCAGCGTCTCGTTCGTTCCAGGGGGGTTATGACGATTGTTGTTTTCGTTGCCCCCCTTGGCGATTTGCTGGTTTCCGCCAGAGCCGTTTGCGCCTTGATTTCCTGAGCCTTGCTGTTGATCCCCACCGTGGTCGGTATTGCCCGATCCTTTCTGGTTGGAATTCCCGGTCTGTTGCTTCTTGTCGGAAACGGGTCGTCCCGTGTTCCCGTTGCGCTCTTTAGTGGGGGTATTCGACCCGCCTTGCTGACCTGGCGGCGTCTTCTTGGGCGGCTGCTGTTCAGCTTCATCCTTCTGGAGCGGTTGTGTCTCAGTGTTCTGAGCCACCTCCGTGCGCGGCGGCGCGTCTGGTTTCGCCGCCATTAGATTCGAGTTCGTCGACCGGGGATAGAAGGTCCACAGCGCGAGCGCGAATACGCTCGCCGCGACGCCTGAAGCCAGCGCCCACTGCGGGAACTGTGGCGCGCGGAGGTTCCTGAGCCAGCGCGCCAGACTGAACCGCTGGAGATCCAGCAGCGCGCGCAGCTCCGTATAGGCGCGGCGACACGCAGGACATGACACCAGGTGCTGCATGTGTTGATGGTATCCTTTCGCGCGTCGCCCTTGCTGCGCCAGCGCCATGAACTCTTCGAAAGTAAGACACTGTCCCAGCGGTTTGTGGCGTAGCCGCTCCGCTAAGCGCCGCTCCAGCGGCGTCCATCGCTCTTGATCGAGTTTTGTAGTCATCTGTTTCATCCTAATCACCTACCTTGCACGAAGGTACTCCACATCAGGAGGAGATAGCTCATCAAGTAGGGAAGCAGTTTATAGCACGCTTGGCGGAAGAGGTTAATCTGTCGCCAGCCGGGCGGTTTGCGCTCCCCGCTCGGTTGCAGCGCGTCGCGTAAAACCGTGTGTTCCACCTCGCTGAGCGGCTCCTCCGACTGTTGACAGCGTAAGATAGCGTTTTGGATTTCCTCGTGGCTCAGGATTTTCGGGTGGAGGACAATCGCCGCAGCAAGTTTCTGGCGGGCGCGGAGCATTGTCTGACGCGCCCAGCTCTCGTTGCGCTCCATCAACGCGGCAACTTCCTGATAGGAAGCGCCGTGCATTACCTGCTGGAGCCAGACAAGGTACTCATCGGCGTTGAGCGCCTCTCGAGCACACGCGATAATTAGCTCCAGACGCTCGCGGTCGGCTGCCTGTTCCGAGGGGTCGGGCGTGGGGTCTGCCGCGCTCTCGTAGAACGAAAGGGAATCCTCAGCGAAGTCGGGCGTTGCCCAGTTCGACTCGTAGACCTCGTGCCGAATTGCTTGATTATGGCTCCGAACGGCGTTGTAGGTGAAATTGATCACCACGCGCGAGACCCACGCTTTGAACGGCGCGCGTTTGGGGTTATAGAGGGGGAGCTTACCCCACAGGTGCAAAAGCACATCCTGAGTGATGTCGTCTGCGAGATCCGCGCTCGGAACTATGGCGCGAATCATCCGGTAAAGCTGTGGGCGTAGACTATCGAAGAGGCGATTGCGAACCCGTTCGCGCTCAATCTCCTCTCCCGGCATACATTCCAGTTCCAGCGCCCTTTCTACGAGGGACTGGATTGCTTCCCAGTCGTTTGCGCCCACTTTTTGCCTCGCGGAGTTTGATTTCCTATTGTACCTCGAAAATTTAGCAAAGCGCTGTTTCCATGGAGGCGAAATCGCAGAAGGTTCGCGGCGTTTTAGTCGCGTGTTGAACCATGCTGAAGAGCTGCCCACCAACGGGACGCTTTCTGCTGCGCCGAATCCCAGGCTTTGTGGGCTGGGACTCAGCTCCTGCCATCGAATGTGTCTGACTGCCTCATGTCGCCTTTCCATGGTCGGTCTCCGTGCTGAGGCAAATTACACAAAAAGGCGGGGATTTGTGACGGAGTTAGGAATTCCCTTTACTCTGTTGCGTTCTGGCGAGCGCGCTTCACCAATCGAGTAATCTCGCCTGCTCAAAACCGATGGTATCAGCTTAGGTTATCATAGGCTTTTATGTGGCTTGTTCGCGGTATTCGGGGTCTCTGACCCAGTTATCAGGATTGGCAAGAATATATGTGCGGATACGGCGTAGCGCCTTGTCATTTCGAATGACATGCTCATAGTAGTTGCGTTGCCAGACGGGCGCGCCAGGCGTGTTGCGTTGCTCGTTGATACGCTTTGTTGTTGCGGCTTTGAAGGCGCGCACGATGGTTGGGATCGAACCTGAAACAGGGCGTGCGAATTGTTCGGTTTTCGGGTTGGGGCAGGGTGGATTGTTGGGGCACGGCGCCGCCGTGCC
>CAYYCA010000028.1:0-12799 GCA_964470265.1 uncultured Fimbriimonadales bacterium
TGGAACGATGCGGGCGATAGAAATATTCCAGTTGCATGGCGGGGAGATTCTACCTCAGAGTAGGCTATAATTAGCCCATGCTACGGTTCGTGGGCGTTCTGGCTCTCCTGATTGCGCTTTTGGGTCTGACGGGCGCGCAACCGGTCAGCTACGACGGCTATCAGGTCTGGCGACTAACCCTCGAAAAGCCCGCGCAGATGGAGGAGATTCAATCCCTCGTGCGCGACATCTGGATGATTCGGGGCAGGACGGTCGATGTGTGCCTCTCGCCTGAGGAGCAGGCGTTGCTGCACAAGGCGGGCTATACAGGCGAGGTCTTAATCAAAGATGTCGGCGCGCTGATTCGCCAGCAACAGACCGAGTTCGCCCCGCAGGATGGGGGGCTGTTCACCCGCTACCTCACGCTCGACGAGATTTACACCGCTATGCGTCAGCTCGCTGACCAGAACCCGCGCCTCGTTCAGATGTTCGAAATCGGCAAGTCGATCGAGGGTCGCCCGATTTATGCGCTGCGCCTGACGCGGGATCCACGCCGCGCCCGCGTGTACCGCGACCGTCCGCAGGTCGTCATCAACGCGATGCAACACGCGCGGGAATGGATTACGCCCCCCGTCGTGCTTTACTTCGCCTATCGGCTGGTCTCGGAGTATGAGTCGGATGCGCGCGTGCGCGAATATCTGAATCGGCTGGAGATTTACATCGTGCCTGTCGTAAACCCCGACGGCTATGTGTTCACGCACACCACGAACCGCCTCTGGCGCAAGAATCGGCGGTTCAATGGGCGCAATCAGTGGAATCAGCCCGTTTACGGCGTGGATTTGAACCGCAACTGGGCTTACGGATGGGGCGGTCCCGGCTCCAGCGGCAACCCATCGAGCGAAACTTATCGCGGTACAGCCCCGTTTTCGGAGCCTGAAACCTACTTTCTAAGTCGCTGGATGCTCAGCCTGCCGCTGCTGCGCTCGCATGTGGATGTGCATAGCTATTCGCAGATGATTCTCTGGCCCTGGGGCTACACCACGGATCTGCCCCCCTTCAACGCTGTGTTCGAGCGCGTCGGGCTGGCGAAGCAGGCGGCGATTCTGGAGGTGCATGGGCAGTTTTATGTGGCGGGTCCGATTGCCACGACCATTTACCTTGCCAGCGGCGGGATGACCGACTGGGTGTTCGGCGCTCGGGGTGCGCTGTCGTTCGCCTACGAGCTGCGCGACACGGGGCAGTACGGGTTCCTGTTGCCGCCCGATCAGATTCTGCCTAACTGCGAGGAGGTCTATCCCGCGTTTTTGGAGTTGCTGCGGTGGACGCTGCGCCGCGACTGGAGCGAGTAGGGGCTTAGTGTCGTCGGCGGGACGCCGACGCTACGAGGGGTTGCTCGTCGGCGGGACGCCGACGCTACGAGGGGTTGCTCGTCGGCGGGACGCCGACGCTACGCGAAGCGAGGTTCGTCAGCGAGATGCCGACGCTACAAAGGGGGGCGTTCGTAGCGTCGGCGTCCCGCCGACGACATCAAATCTTCTCTGAAACGGGATTCACGGCGTCGTCTGCACCGATTGCAGGTAGTGTTCGACCACCGTCGGCGCGTCGCCGTCGGCGCGCAGCACGCCTTTGTCCAGCCAGAGCGCGCGCTGCGCCACGCGCCGAATCGCGTCCATATCGTGCGATACGAACAGAATCGTGCGCCCCTCGCGTTGAAACTGCTGAATCTTATCGTAGCATTTTTGCTGGAATCGCGCGTCGCCGACCGCCAGCACCTCGTCCACCAGCAGGATGTCGGCGTCCACATGGGCGGCAACGGCGAACCCCAGCCGCATCAGCATGCCCGACGAGTAGGTGCGGATAGGGGCGTCGATATAGCTTTCCAGCTCGGCGAACTGCACAATCGCGTCGATGCGCTCAGCGACCTGTTTGCGCGTCAGCCCCAGAATCACGCCGTTGAAGTAGATGTTCTCCAGCCCGGTGAGGTCGGGGTGAAACCCCGCGCCGAGTTCGAGCAGGGGGGCGACGCGCCCGTTGATTTCGATAACGCCGGAGGTGGGGCGATACACCCGCGCGATGATGCCGAGCAAGGTGCTTTTCCCCGACCCGTTCTGCCCAATCACGCCGACGGTCTCGCCCTGATAGATGGTGAAACTCACCTGTTTGAGCGCGACGAGATGCTCCACCCGCTTCGGCAGGAACGAGAGCAGCAGCCCTTTGAGCGAGGCGTAGGCGTGATGGGCAAGTTTGAACTCTTTCGTGAGGTTATGGGCGCGGATAGCGACGGGGGGTTGAGTTCGCGTCGCCTCCGCGCAGGCGTTAGAAGTCGCCCCCACGCCCTCCGCCTCCTCCGCGTCCGCCGGGCGCGCCCGATTGCTGCTGTTGCGGGCGCGCAGGCGCACGGCGCAGGCTGTTGTCGATGTAAATCGCCCAGCTGTAGCGCACTGTGTTGCCCGCCCAGTCGGAGGCAATCAGAGTCATCGTGTGGCGTCCGTCGGGGAGGGGCTTCGCGGCGGTTCCCGCACGCAGCTGTACCGTAACCTCGCCCAGCGACGGCTCGTATTCGGCAGGCAGCGGCTCGTCGTTCAAGAGCCACTGCACGGTCGCAGGATTAATCCCGCTGCCCTCATCGCGCAGGCGCGCCGTGAAGTCGAGCGGCAACTGCCCCGACATCATTTCGCCAATCGTCGGCGTGGTGCGCACTACTTGCGGCGCGAGGCGGTCGACCCAGCCAAACCCGAACATCGTCAGGTTGCCTTCGCCTGTCGCCACGACGAACCCACTGGGCGTAAACACGGGCTTGCCCGACAGCGCAAGATACGCCACGCGCCGATTGTTCTGGTCAACCGTGCCCTCAGGAGGACGCAGCGTGTAGAGCCACTCCAGTTTGCCCTCAGGCAGCGAATAGCACAGGAGCGTGCCGCGTCGCGTGGCGAGCCAGAGCTTACCGTTGTGGATTTCGGGCGCGACCAGCGGCTCATAGCGCATTTCAATCGGCTCACGGTCGCCCGCCACGATTTTGCCTGTGTGATCGAACACATAGAGGCGGTTCTCGCGCGTCAGCACAGCAATATAATCGTCGTTGGCGGCGGGCGCGAGGCGGAACTCGGTGTTGAAACGGCGCGTCCAGCGCACTGCGCCGCTGTTGGGGTTCAGCGAAATCACCACATCGTTCGAGGTGACATACACGCTGCCGTTGGCGTACACGGGCTGCGGGTCATAGTTCGGCGCGGGCAATCGGAACAGCCAGCGTCGGCGTCCGCCAGCGGTACTCACCGCGTGGACGAACCCGCCGTTCGTGCCGAAGATGAGCGTCTCGCCCTCTTTGATCAGTTTGCCCGCGATGTAATCGTCGGCGCGATAGGGTTCACGCCAAAGCGGCTCGCCCGAGCGGGCGTTGAGCGCGTAGACCTCGCCGCGTCCCGTGCCGATGTAAAGCACGCCGTCTTCCAGCAGGGCGCGCGCTGTGGGCGCACTGTCCGCAGTGAACACCCAGCGCAAGCTGCCCGTCTCGGCATCGAGCGCCATCACATTCCCGTTGTTCATGCCGATGTAGACCAACCCCTCGCCTTCCACTGGCTGCCCGATAATCGTAGTATTGAGGGGCGCATCGGCAGGGTATTGCCACTTCAGCGTGCCATCTTCTAAGTTGACAGCGTAGAGGCGGTTCAGACAGGGGTAGTAAATCGTCTGTTTGCCCACTCCGGGCAGCGCGGGATTGTTCGGCGCAGGGTTGCCGAAGAACCGCCACATCGCCGCGGGCGTCTGCGCCCAGACCGCCGCCCAGATGAGACCCAACATTAACGCCCAAAGTGTCCTTCGCATATCATGCTCCCGATTCGTTAGACGCGCGAGTTTCCCTGCAAAAGTATACCTATCGGCTCATTCCAGCCGTCGTAGCAGCGCCAATCCCCCGACCCCAAACAGCAGGTTGGGCGACCACGCCGCCAGCATCGGGGGTAGAACGCCATAGTTGCCCAGAATCTGAAATAGCAGCAGCGTGTTCCAGAACACGAACACCAGCACGATGGAGAGCAACACGCCCACGAACCCGCCCGCCCGCGCCAACAGGAAACTCAGCACTGGAGCGCATAACGCCAGCACCAGACACGCCGCAGGCACCGCCGCCTTGAGATGGTAGCTCACCTCGAGCTGCCGTGTGTCCAGCCCCATCTCACGGTTGCGCCGAATCTGCTCGCCGAGCTGCGCCATCGTCTGCTCTTCGGGCGTCGGCGCGGCGAAGAAGTCCTGCAACGCCACCTGCAGATTAATCACCAGGCGCGCAGCTTCCTGCACATCGGCGACCTTGCCGTCAGGCTGATAATAATGCACACTCGGTTCGTAGAGCGTCCATACGCCGTTGTGGTACTCGCCGCGCGGGGCTTTCACCACCAGCCAGCCGCCCTGCTCGCGCCGCTCGAACATCAGTACATCCTCCAGCAACACCTTCTCGCCCTGCTGCTGCGCCACGCCGATGCCGACCATGTAGTTCTGCGCTTTAATCACCGCGTTGCTCGTCAGATTCGGCACAGGCGCGAGTAGAAAAATCTTGTTGCGCAGCTTGTTGAACTGCTGCATCGAGGGGGGCACGAGGTACTCGTTCAGCGCAAAGTTCACGACGGAGAGCAGTACGCCAATCAGCGTCATCGGCGCGAAGATTCGGCGCAGGCTCACGCCCGTCATGCGCAGGATGGTAATCTCGCTATCGCGTGTGAGGCGGTTCACCGTGAGCGCAGTGCCCACCGCCGCGCCTACCGGCAGACTTAGCACCAGCAGGTACGGCGTGTAATACAGCACCATCTGCGCCACCGCCACGACAGGCACGCCGTAGTTGAAAAACCACGGCGCGTAGTTGAACAGCAGGTTGCCGATGAGCATCAGCAGAATCGCGCATATCCCAATCCCCAGCGGGGTGAGCATTTCGCGAGCGATGTAGCGATCTAGGCGCGTAAATGGGGGCAGCGTGCGAAGGATACTCATGATTTGCGTACCACCCAGAAAATGAGTCCCAGCGCGGCGGCGAGCGTGAGCAGAATCGCCAGCAGCGCGCTCAGCCCCATCAGTTGCTCGCTCCAGAACAGGCTCAGCCCTATCGCACCGACGGCAATCACCCACGCCATCACGGCTTTCTGCAGCAACTGACGCGGGATCCAGCGTCCCTGCACGAGCAGAGGCAAGACGAGTTTCCCGCAGCGGTCGCACCGCACCGCGCCCACCGCTTGCCGCGCGCCGCAGTGCATACACGGCGTGTAGCCCAGCTTGTGGGAATGTTTTAGCTCGTCCTGCCACATCGCCAGGCGTCGCTTCTCGTTCGACGCCATCACAGGCGCGGTCTGAATCGCCTTTTCGAGATGGTACACTGCCTGCTCCAACAGACCGTTTTTGTAGCACACTTCGGCGAGGTGGATGAGCGAGCCGTAGTTTTTGGGGTCGAACTCATAAGCGAGGCAGGCGCGCTCGATGAGTTCCGCGTCCATTTGAGCATGCGCCGCGCGGTTCAGATAAGCCCGCAGGACGGGCAGTCCGATTGCTCCGCCGCCCAAGGTCAGCAGCGAGAACGCCCCTACATAAGGAAACGCCTGCCGCGCCGTCGCCAGCGCCAGCAAGAGCGCGACCACCGAGCCGATAATCGCCTCCCCTGCCGTCACATCGCCCGTAACCGCCCAGCTCACTAAAAAAAAGACCCACGCCGCCGCGAGCAGCCACACCAGCATGGCGACAAAGACCGTCTCCATCGGAGGCGAATCTTACCTGATTTTGAGCAGCGTGTCCGCATTATCGTACCAACTATAGCACAGTATACCACGCGCGGCAAGCCGCGCAAGCCATCTTCCCCACTATGAGCCGCCCGAAAACCAAGCCACTCGCCCGCTTCGCCCGTGGACTGTGCCTCGCCCAAAACGGTCAACTCCCTCAAGTCGCGCACGCCCTGACTGAGTTCGCCACCGCCGCCGCCCACGAACGGTGCTGCCAACGCTTTCTCAGCGAGGACCCCCTTAACCTCTGATAAGGGTACAACGCATAGGTTCAACTCGGCTGTACCAACAACCGATTTGGTTCCATCAATCACCTTGCCCTCCCTCCGTAAGGTTCCCCCCGCTCCGCGAGGGGAACCGAAAAACTCACTCGGTTCCCCCTACGCAGTAGGGAGAACCTGAAGAAGGGGGTTCGAGAAAAATCCGTCTCTGCCTCTGCTTGAGGTGCTGAAAGTGGGGAAATGAACCAGCTGCGCTCGAATTTGGGGTAGAACCGCGTAAGGGGGCTGGGGGGTGAGGTGAGAGAAGCGTCGGAAATTGCAGCCACTTCTCCCCAAGTTGAGGCAAAGCTGTGTACCCTTATCAGCGGGGTGAGGGTGAGATGAGGGCGTATTTACCGACATCTGAAACCCCAGTCGGTTCAAAATTATAGGTTAGTAGGTAGCAACTTGGGTTAGTATAATTCGGGCATATGCGTAGCGCGCGGATTCTTTGCATCCCCAACTTCTCGGAGGGGCGCGACGAGACGACGATTCGAGCGATTGCGGACGCCGCCGCGAGCGCAGGCGTGAAAATCCATCATCTCTCGTGGGATTATGACCACCATCGGACGGTGCTGGCGTTTTCGGGGATGCCCGTGCAGGTCAAACGCGCCGTGCTGCGTGCAGGGGCGGTCGCCATAGAGCGCATCGACCTGAACTGCCATCAAGGGGCGCACCCCCGCATCGGGGCAGTGGATGTGGTTCCGTTCGTGCCGCTGTCGGGGCTGACGCGCGAGGAAGCCGTGGCGTTCTCGCTTCAGGTCGCGAAAAGCTTCGCACGGCGTCTGCGCGTGCCTGTTTATCTTTACGAACATTCCGCCCGTGCGGGACGCCCGCGCGACCTACCTACTTTGCGCAAAGGCGGGTTCGAGGGCTGGCTTGGCAAACGACTTGTGGGCGAGCGCGCGCCTGACTTCGGTCCTAAACGGCTCCATCCCACTGCAGGCGCAACGATTATGGGCGTGCGCGACCCGCTGATTGCGTTCAATCTGAACCTGCGCCCGCCTGAGGTGGCGATTGCCCGACAGATTGCCCGCCAGATTCGCGCCGAACGCGATTCGGAGCCTGCGCTGCGGGGCGTGCGCGCGCTGGGACTGTGGCTGCCCACTCGTCAGGTCGCGCAGGTCTCGCTGAACCTCACGCAGACCGAGCAGACCGACCTGTTTCGTGTGACGGAGGCGGTGCGGCGCATGGCGCGTGCGCTGGGCGCGGAGGTCGCCGAGACCGAGCTGATTGGCGTGCTGTCGGCGGAGGACGCGGCGCGCGCGCTCCAGTCCGCGCTGGGGTTGCGACAGATAGAGGCAGAGCAGATTGTATAGTGGGTTCATTTCCATCAGGTAGACTCGCCCTGCATGGAGAGAGTTGCGCTGGCGGCGTGGCTGGTTCTGAGCCTGTGGGGCATAGTGAGCGCGTGGCGTAGGAGACCGACGCCCCGTGCGCTGCCTGTTCGAGGGCAGGCGACGCCGCCTACCAAGCCTCCACGCCTGCGCTGGCTGCGCGACTGGGGCGGGTGGATTCTTGCCAGCAGCGTTGCGAGCCTCGCGCCTGCGCTTGCCCCAAACGCCCTGCTCTGGGCGCAGGCGTTGCTCATGCTGATGGCGAGTGCGGGGCTACTGCGCCTGACCTACGCGCTGGATACGCGCCGTGTTGGGCAGGGTGTGGTCGCGGGATTGGGGCTGATTGCGCTGTTTCTCGATTCGATGAGCGGCGGCGTGTGGGCGCGGCAGGGCGCGCTGGGGCATGGCTTGGAGAACATAGGCGTAGGCGAGCTGTACGGCGTTTTGGCGATTCTGTGGGGGCTGATGGTCTGTCGCGCGTGGCTTGCGATTGAGGGCAACCCGCTCGGCGCGGCGTACCTGATGGGCGCGATTGCGCTCTGGCTGAGCGGGAAAGGGGCGTCGCCTGCGCTCGGCTGGGGCGCAACGCTGTGTGCGCTCACACTCAGCCTGCTGGTCGTCCAGCGCGAACTGACCGAGCGGCGGCGCGTGCGAATCGCGATGCAGAGTCAGCCGAGTCGCATCGTGCGCGTTTCGAGAGGCTACGATCTGGCGTCGCACAGCGCCACAATGCTGGGGCTGTGCGCGGTTGCGCTTTGGCAGAGCGGCGCGCCTGTATTACAAGTCCACCCTCTTAATCCCGACGAGGGCTGGTTCGCGGCGCTGGGCGTCGCATGTGGGGTGGGAATCGCACGCATGCGCAGGGTTCATGCGCTGCCTCCCGCTCTGCAACGCGCGTGGCTGGTCGGCACGCTGACGACCGCCCTGCTCAGTGCGCAACCGCTCGGCGTCGTGGCGCTAAGCCTGCTGCTCTATTGGGGATTAGTGGGCGCGACCTGAAAGCCCAACTTGAGTGCTGGGCGGTATGCGCCTGACTGCTTACCCGCCTCCGACACCGCTTCCACAACCGCAGGAATACCCCATTCAAGGGAGAACTGTTAAAAATACGGTTTCACTCTGGAGGTAAAGGACATGCGACCAACTGGCGTGACGGTTATCGGGATTATCGGGATTGTTCTGGGCGTGTTGGGATTGTGCTGCAGTGTGATTGGGCTGGGTACAGCTGGACTGCTGCCCCAGATCGCAGAATTAGCCCAACAACAGGGCGGCGCGCAATCACAAGAATTACAAGAATTACAAGAGATCGTGAATAATCCCACGCTGATGCGACTGACGATGGTAAGCAGCCTGGTCGGCATTCTGCTTAGCTTGTGGTTGCTTATTGCTTGTATACTGTTACTGCGCATGAGTCCAGTCGGCTACACGCTGATGATTGCCTTCTCGGGGGTCGCTATCTTGTGGCGCATCGCAGAGACAGTGATCAGCTTTACGGTCATAGGCGGCAATCTAAGCCCTTCCACCATGATTGGTCTGATTATCGGGCTGATTTATCCCATCGCCGTGCTGATTGTGTTGACGCGCCCGGCCATTAAGGAGGCATTCCAGCGCAGTTTCTAAGCCGCCGTGAAGCGAATCCGCTCGCGGGTCAGCTCGAGGTTGTGCTGCGCCTGAGCGTGTTTCGGGTCGATCGCGAGCGCCTGTTCGTAGGCGATTTTGGCGGCGTCGTACACGCCCATGCGGAAGTAGCAGTTGCCGAGCGTGAACCACGCCTGCGCATTATACGGGTCGCGCTCGACGCCCGCGCTGTAGGCGTCGGCGGCTTCGCTGTACGCGCCGAGCTGGTAGAGCGCATCGCCCGCGTTTAGAAAAGCATTCGCGTCCTGCGGGTTGAGTTCAATCGCCGCGGCGAAGTGCGCCAGCGCGTTCTCGTAATCTCGGAGTTGCCACAGGGCGCGCCCCCAGTTGATGTGCATTTCGGGCGTGACAGCGCGTCCCTGCTGGGCATAGAACTCGTAAGCCTCCACGAGGCTGCGCCAGTCGCCCGATTCCTGCGCGGCGTGGAGCCAGCGCTCCGCCCATGCAGGGTCGGCGGGCGTCGCCAACGCGACCGCGCGTACATAGGGCAGCGCGCGCCGATAGTCGCCCGCGTCCCACCAGAGTTTCGCCAGCAGCTGCTGTGCAAGCAAATAATAGGCGTTGTGCGCGGCAAGCTGCTGAAACGCCCCCTCCGCCCCCGAAAGGTCGCCCAGCGCCTCCAGCAGCTGCCCATAGTCGATGAGGACAATCGGGTCGCCGGGGCGTTCCTGAAGCAGGCGTTCGTAGAGGGATCGCGCTTCATTCAGGCGGTTCAGGGCGCGCAGCGCGCGGGCATAAGCGAACCGCCACTTGTAGCCCACCACGCCTACATCGCCCGTGAACGGGCTGCCTGCCTGTAGCGTCTCGCCGTCGGGCGCGAGTAAGCCAATCCGAATCGCCGACTCGCGCGCCTGATCGAGCGCGTCGAGCGATTTCTGATAGCAGCCCAGCCGATAGTAGACCTGCGCCAGCGTGTAGTAAACCGTCGGGCTGTCGACCCCGCGCGCGAGCGCGTCCGCCCCTATCTGCAACGCTTCCTCGAACCGCTCCAGATGAGTGAGCGCGGCAATCCAGTTCGACCATGCGTGCCCTGCGTAGTCCTCGTCGCCGCGCAGGTAGGGGCAGGTCTGCTCTGACCAGTAGACGGTCTGCTCGTACTCGCCCGCCGTGAAGTAAGTGTTCGCCAGATTGAACTTATGGAACAGGTCGTCGGGATGCTGCTCCAGCGCGCGCTGGATGAGTTCAATATTGCGCTGGATTTTGTCGCGGCGGTGCATCACCTCACTGCGATAGCCCAGGTGCCGAATCTGCGCGGCGACGGTGGCGATGCGCCCCCCGCGCTCCACGAGGCTGGGTGTAATCTGTTCGTGAATTGCCCCCTCCCAGCGCAACCCCGGCAGGTTTCGGAACATCCGCACGAGGCGATGGATGAAGTAGTCGCCGTCGCGAATCTCGTTCACAATCTCCAGGTGGTAGCCCGCGAACTGTGGATGGCGCGCGGCGTTTAGAATCGCCTGTTTCGAGTCGGGCGTAAGCCGTTCGTCGGCGTCCAGCACAAGAATCCAGTCGCCTGTGGCGTGTTGCAGGGCGAGATTGCGCGCCGCGGCAAAGTCGTTCTGCCACTCCGCGCGAATCACCTTCGCGCCGAACCGCTCGGCGATTTTGGGCGTGTCGTCGTCGGAGCCTGTATCCACCAGCACAATCTCGTCCACCACGCCCTGCACGCTCTTGAGGCACTCCTCCAGATACTGCGCCTCGTTGCGGGCAATCATGCTGAGCGTGATTTTCACGCCGACCGGCTCGTCGGGGATGGGAAACTGATACCGCTCCAGCCAGTGTTCGAGTGTTTGAATGCCCTTGAGCAGCGTCGCGCGGTCTTGCTGGCGTTTCTGCTTCTTACTGGAGACGAGGCGCGGATCGCTCGCGTGGCAAATCAGCACATTGCGCAGGGGCAACACGACCTCGCGCAGCCAGTCGGGGTGGCGATAGCCGCGCTCCAGCAGCTGCACAACCAACGGGTACGCCTCCGACTCGCGCGTGAGGTAAATCCAGTTCCAAGTCTGTCGCGCGGCGAGGACGGCGGAGTTGGGGCAGGCGGCGCGCGCCTGCTCCGTAAGTCGCTGCGCCTCGTCCCAGCGCGTCTGTTGCAGCAGCGCGACAATCGCCCCTTCATAAGCGTTCTCATCGTCGGGGCGCGCGCGGATGAGTTTTAAAAACGCTTCATACGCCTCGCTACTTTTTTCCTGAGAGAGCAGCTCGAACGCCGCGTTCAGCGATGCATCATATCCCTCGGTGAAGACGGGAACCTGCTGACGACACACGATGGACTGCATCATTCCCCCCTTTTCCTGTTCGGCGTTTTTAGCGTTTCGCGGCGGCGCGTTTGCGCCCCTTCGTTTCGGTCGTATGCACGCCGTTGTTGCCCTCACTAACAGGCGACTCGGCGCGCTGTCCGAACTTCTGGCTCAGGATGCGCTTCGCGCCCGCAATCGTGTAGAGTTCCTCCTTGAGCAGGCGTTTGATTTCCTGCAGCACCTCGATGTCCTCAGGGCGGTAGCGTCGCTGTCCGCCGGGAGTGCGCACAGGGTTCAGGAACTCGGCGAACTCGCGCTCCCAGTATCGGATCGTGTGCGTCTCCACGCCCACGAGGAAACTCGCCGTGCTGATGGGCACGGGACGCTCCTGAATCGGCGGTTTGGATTTGCGTTTCCGCTGTCTCATATTTGACCTCCGCAATCAAAGTGATTGAGCCTTCAGCGAAGGGCGTTTCAAGCGTTTCGCGACGGCTCGTGAGGGATTATCGGAACGCGCTTTAGAATTCTTAATCCAGACTTTCAGCAACCTGCGCCAAACTGGAATAAGACTTCCAGCAGGTCGGCGTCGTCGACAACCCCGTCGCAGTTCACATCCGAGTCGTTTGCTCCCGTTGCGCCGAAGGCGAACAGCACGGCGAGTAGGTCGGCGTCGTCGACGCAGCCGTCGCGGTTCGCGTCGCCCTGCGTAGGGGCGCAGGCGTCGCCCGCCGCCCAGCGCACCGCGTTCGCCAGCAGGCGCGCCACGACGGGGTTCGTGAGTTCCGCCCCTGACACGGCGCCGGGCGCAACCGATAAACTGATGACGCGCCCTTCCACGACCTGCCAGCCGACGACGCCCGCGCTGTCGCTCGCGTAATCGCTGGCGTAGAACACCGTCGCGCCTGTACGTGCCTGAATACGCGCCTCTCTGAGCAAGCCCAGCGTGAGCGACGCCGCTAACCCTGCGCTCAAGATTGGGTCGTGGATGCGCAGGGTGTATCGAACCTCGCGCTGTTGATGAAACCGGGTTGCGCTGGCAGGAAGCAAATCTCTTAATCCAGTAAACAGGTTCCCGTTCGCCCGCGACCAGAGCGTCCACTCGACCGTGACCAGCCCGCCGCCGCCCTGCACCCAGCTCTCCAGCGCCCACTGACCTGCAACGGGCATATCGTAGTAGTTCTGCACAGGCGCGAGCATGACCACATCACAGTGCTGGAGCAGGGACGCCGTGTTGAATTCGTAGTACGGCGTCGTCCATGCAACAGTCAGCCCCTGCGCAATCAGCGCGTCGCGATAGGCGTTGTCGCGCGAAACTTCCCCACAGCCCAGCAGTCCCACTCGCTGCGCCCCAGCCAATAAAAGCGACACGCCCAGCGCCAGCCCCACAACAGCGAACCGCATTGGGTGCAAGATTCGCGCTCAGAGGGCGATTTCCTGTTATACCAACTGGGTTTTCAGCGCCTCGTCGGCGGGACGCCGACGCTACGCGAAGCGCGTTCGTCGCGTCGGCGTCCCCGCCGACGAGGCACGACATCTAAAACCCTGACGAGACAAAACCTTCGTGGGCGGCGCGCCCGCTGTTTTTCGCCCTCACCCCCAGC
>CAYYCA010000029.1:0-12651 GCA_964470265.1 uncultured Fimbriimonadales bacterium
CTTGACAAACCCGCCTTCGTGTGCTATAATATAGCCAGCCACAAGATGTAGGGGTTGTTGAAATAACCTTGCACTATGTGGCAGAGTGAGGCGAGACCATGCGATGCCCATACTGCGGTGTGGATGAAGACCATGTGGTGGATTCGCGCCCTTCGCAGGGCGGCGCGGTCATCCGACGACGACGCGAGTGCCTCAAATGCGGCAAACGCTACACCACCTTCGAACGCTACGAGGAACGCCCCCTGATGGTCGTCAAAAAAGATGGACGACGCGAGCCGTTCGACCGCAACAAAATCCTGCAGGGAATGGTAGTGGCTTGCCGCAAACGCCCCATCAGCATGGATGTGCTGGAGAAAGCCGTCGACGAAATCGAGCAGGAGATTCAGAACCGCGATGAGTCGGAAATCAGCAGCACGGAAATCGGGCGCATGGTGATGGATAAACTGCTCCAGCTTGACCCCGTCGCCTATGTGCGCTTCGCCTCCGTGTATGAGGAGTTCGAAGACCCGCAGCAGTTCAGCCGCGTGGTGCAGATGCTTACCCGTCAGCAGAAACGCACGCGGGGCGAGTAGGAGGCAGGGATGAACCCACAGGAAGGCATTTTGGAATCAGGCGTGCTGACCGACGGCGCGGTGGTGGAAACGCGCGAAGCGGCACGCCCCAAACCCAGCGGCACGGCGATGCGCTACGGCTACATCCCCCGCGAAAAGTTCGATAACATCAACATCGGCAAGGGACTGACGATTGAGCGCCGCTTCACAAAGCCCGGCGTTGACCCCTTCGATGAGGTGGAATGGGAACGCCGCACTGCCGTCATCACCGACGAGCGTGGGCGCGTGGTGTTTGAGCAGACCGATGTGGAAGTGCCCGCCTTCTGGAGCCAGCTCGCCACGAATGTGGTGGTCTCCAAATACTTTCGCGGGCAACTGGGCACGCCCGAACGCGAAACCAGCGTCAAACAAGTCATCGGGCGCGTGGTGGAGACCCTCACCGAGTGGGGACGCCAGCTGAACTATTTCGCCACACCCGCCGACGCCGACGCCTTCCGCGACGAACTCAAATATCTGCTGCTGCACCAGTACGGCGCGTTCAACAGCCCCGTCTGGTTTAATGTCGGGATCGAGCCCCGGAGTCAGTGTTCGGCGTGCCAGCCCTATGACGCTCTGGTCAACACATTGCACGGTCCGATACCTATCGGCGAAATCGTGGAGAAAAATCTGATTGGCTTGCCTGTGTGGGACGACGAAGGACTGACTCCGGTAGTGGCTGTTAAGCACAATGGGCGTAAGATGGTCTATCGCATCACCCTGAACGATGGCAACCATGTCGAAGCCACTGCCGACCATCTGGTATGTGCTCACCATACACGGCGTACTTTTCGATATGAATGGACGCGCGTTGACGAGCTGCGTCCCGGAATGCTGATGCGTGTCTACCCCCACCACCCACGCGCCTACATGTCTGAAGGTGACCCTGTTGCCGTTTCTGAAGCTGCCCTTGCAGGTTGGATACAGGCGGACGGTCTGGCGGGCAAATATATCTCCTACACCCTCGAATTTATGGTCGTCGGTCAGGAAGAGTATGAGTGGGTGATGGAACATCTTCAGCGTGTGTTCCCCGATCGACACTACCATATCCGCGAGGTCGAGACGAAGCGTCTCAAGGAACCTTGCTTGCGAATACGCCTCTATGGAGAGCATCTGCGTCCATTTATTGAGAAGTATGAACTGTTGCGTCGCGGAACAGAGATTCGTGTGCCACGCTGTCTCTGGAACGCCCCTGATAATGTCGTGGCTGCATACCTGAAGAGCCTCTTCCAGGCGGACGGCTATGCGTGTGTCCATCACCCCAGCGCGCATATTGCCTTTGCTGTGATTTCGCGCAGGTGGGTTGAGGAGCTGCAGGTGCTGCTAACTCGCTTTGGCATCTACGCGCGCGCTCGTCAAAAGCGTGAAAAACGCCCCGACCGATACAACCTTTGGGAACTTGACATCTCGATAGCCTCCGAACGCAAAAAATTCGCTGAGCAGATAGGCTTTGTTTCTGAATCGAAACAGTCGCGTTTGCTCGCTTCACTGGGCGTCACTGGAAAAAGTTGCCCCCCTGTGCGCTATCAGGAAATCATCGCTATCGAGCCTGTGGGCGAAATGGATGTGTATGACATACAAACCCTGAGTGGAAAATACCTTTCGAACAACATTCTGGTACACAACTGTTTCATCGTCTCTGTTGAGGACACGATGGAATCCATCCTCGACCTCGCTAAGACCGAGGGGATGATTTTCAAGTTCGGTTCGGGGTCGGGTTCGAACCTCTCCAAGCTGCGCGGCTCGCAGGAGTATCTGTCGGGTGGGGGGCGCGCTTCGGGTCCCGTGTCGTTTATGCGCGGGTTCGACGCCTTTGCAGGCGTGATTAAGAGCGGCGGCAAGACCCGACGCGCCGCTAAGATGGTGATTCTGAACATCGACCACCCCGACATCGTGGAGTTCATCGAGTGTAAGGCGAATGAGGAGAAAAAAGCGTGGGCGCTGATTGAGGCGGGCTATGACCCGGGCTTCAATGTGCCCGGCGGGGCTTACGATTCGGTCTATTTCCAGAACGCCAATCACAGCGTGCGCGTGACGGACGAGTTTATGCGCGCGGTGGAGGAAGACCGCGAATGGCACACCACTGCCCGCACCACAGGCGAAGTACTGGGCACATACCGCGCGCGCGACCTGTTCCGCAAAATTGCCGAAGCCGCTTGGGTATGCGGCGACCCCGGCCTGCAGTTCCACGACACCACCAACAAGTGGCATACGGTGAAGAATAGTGGGCAAATCAACGCCAGCAATCCGTGTTTCACGGGCGATAGCCTCGTCTACACGAATAAGGGGCTGATTCCGTTCCGCGAATTGATGGTGCGCGTGGCGCAAGGCGAAAGTTTTCTGGTCTACACCCACAACCGCACCGCATCCGAGCCAAGCACAGGAGTTCGCCTGAGTGAGCCGAGCCAGTTCATGGTTACGGGCGTGAACGAAGTCTGGCGTCTGCGCTTTTCCAACGGTATTGAAGTGCGTTGTACGCCGAATCATCGTTTCTTCACGCGCAATCGGGGCATGGTACGCGCCGACGAGTTAACGCCAGACGATTGGGTGATGGTCGTAGACGCCCCATGCCTGCCCGTTGATGCCTCGTGGCAGTTGCCGTGCGAAAGCGAGTTTGGCAAGCTTCGCGCGAAGGGCGAGCGGCGCATGCGCCTGAATTTGCCCACCGAGTGGTCTGAACCGCTGGCGGAGTTGCTTGGTCACCTAACGGGCGACGGTTCGTTCGTACCCTCCACCAACATGATTATCTGGATTTACGGCTCGCCTGAAGACCGCGAGCATCTCCTGCCGCGCCATAAAGCCGTGTTGGAGTCGATGGGCTTGCGCCCCAACGTTAGCCAGCAGGCGAACGGCACAGTGCAGTTGCGCGTCACACGCGCGGTTCTGAACCGTTTTTTGGAGCAGTTGGGCATGCATCGCGCCACTGCCGCCGAAAAGTGCGTGCCTCAAAGTATCTTTCAAGCGCCTGCGCCGATTGTCGCTGCCTACCTACGTGGACTGTTCACAGCCGACGGCTGCGCACGCGACGACCAACGCAAGGGTACGCGCTATGTAGGGTTGGGTAGCAAGTCGCTTAGACTACTTCAAGAGGTGCAGCAACTATTGCTCATGTTCGGTATCCAGAGTCGTATCTACACTCAAAAACCGAAAAAATCTGGCTTTCGTTACACGCGGAAGCGCGACGGTCAGTCTGTTGAGTACTGCTCGAACACGCCATCATACGATCTGCGTATCACCGGTCCTTCTCTTTACCGCTTTTACGAACATATCGGTTTTAGCCTGCCTCGTAAGCAGGAAATACTGGAACGCTGGGTGCGCGAACACGAGTTCTACAACATTCATCTGGACGCGCAGCTGGTCGAGCGCGAGTTCATCGGCTATGAGCTGACCTTCAACCTCACTGAGCCGTTGCACCATACCTACATCGTGAACGGACTGGTCGTGGCGAACTGCTCGGAGTTCGTCTTTTTGGACGACACCTCGTGCAACCTTGCGAGTCTGAACCTGATGAAGTTCCGCCTGCCCAACGGCGAGTTTGACATCGACGCCTTCCGCGCCGCCGTGCGCATCTTTATCACGGCGCAGGAGATTATCGTGGACAACTCGGCGTATCCGACTGAGAAAATCGCCGACAACAGCCACAACTTCCGCCCGCTGGGGCTGGGCTATGCGAACTTGGGCGCGCTGCTGATGTCGCTGGGCTTGCCCTACGATAGCGACGCGGGGCGCGCCTATGCCGCCGCGATTACCGCTCTGATGCACGGCGAGGCGTATCGGCAGTCGGCAGTCATCGCGCGCGATTGCGGCAGCCCGTTCCCCGCGTTCGAACTGAACCGCGCGCCGATGTTGGAAGTGATGCGCATGCACGCCGACGCGCTGAACGACATTCAGGCGGAATATGTGCCCCCCGCGCTCATGAACGCCGCCCGCGCTGTGTGGCAGGAGACCCTACAACTGGGCGAGCAGCACGGCTATCGGAACGCGCAGGTGACGGTACTTGCACCGACAGGTTGTTTGGTAGGCAACTCCCTCGTTCTCACAGACAGGGGATTAGTACGCCTGCGCACTTTGGGCAATCCAGAGGGTCAGGAGTGGCAGGATGTCAACTTTCGAGTCGCGACAGACAAAGGCGTCCAGCGGGCGAAAAAGTTCTATGTGAACGGCATTGCGCCGACACGAGTCGTACGTACCCGCTGCGGCTATACACTTCAAGGAACACCCAACCATCGAATACGGGTAATCGACCCTACAACAGGCGAACGAATCTGGCGTAGGCTCGATCAAGTAAAACCTGGCGACATTGTACCCCTGCGGTTGGGAGGTTTGTTTGGGGAACCGCAAGAGGTTCTGCTCCCCCCACTGGGAGACATGCACTGGAATGCAGATTTCAATACGCGCGTGCCCAGAACCGTCACACCTGAACTTGCGGAGTTAGTCGGTTACTACATGGGGGACGGCAGCCTCCACGCGAAGGGGTTGCGATTCTGTGTCGCAGCAGAGGACGAGGATGTCGTCTCCCGCTTATCGCAGTTGTGCGAGAGTCTGTTTGGTATCCGCCCAACCGCAACCACTTGCGGAGGGTACGTAGAGCTGAACCTACACTCGGTACCGTTGGCAATCTGGTGGGATGCTTGCGGCTTCGGCAAACACAAGCCCAATAACGCCCATCAGGGGAAGGGCTACACCCCGCATATTCCTGATGCGATTCTGTACACAAATAATCTAGAAGTCTATCGTGCGTTTTTGCGTGGAGTTTTTGAAGCGGATGGTACTGTCATCGCAGGCAACCCCTCGCTCACCACTGCCAGCCGTCGCTTTGCAGAAGAGGTACGCACTCTATTGCTCGTCTTGGGCTACCCAACAAAACTGAAGACCGACACTTCTGGGTGGGGACGGGCATCTCTTTACGGACTGCGCATCCGAAACAACTCCTACAATCAGCTATTCAAAGATGAAATTGGCTTTATCGGCAAACGTAAAAACGCCTTGATTCGAACCGATGTGGGAATGACTGGAAAGGGTGATGTAGTGTTCATCCCCGCAGAGGTCATTCGCGAACATGTGAACCGCGCGAATCCTCACTACGGCGCGGTACAGCTTTCGCTGCGGCGTAAGGGAGCAGTTTCGCGCCATCGTGCGCAAGCATTGCTTCAGGAAACAGGAGACCCACGAATTGCAGAAGCGCTCCAGTACTACTACGACGTGGTCGTCGAGAACGAGGATGGCGGCGTGCAACCTACATACGACCTCTCCATAGACGAAAGCTTTTCGTATCTCGCGAACGGCTTTGTGAGTCACAATACTATCGCGTTCCTTATGGACTGCG
The DNA here is from genome assembly GCA_964470265.1 of uncultured Fimbriimonadales bacterium. Lineage (GTDB taxonomy): Bacteria > Armatimonadota > Fimbriimonadia > Fimbriimonadales > GBS-DC > GBS-DC. The sequence continues at coordinate 5,914 of CAYYCA010000029.1, forward strand.
ACACCACAGGCATTGAACCCGACATCGCGCTTGTGAAATACAAAACGCTGGTGGGCGGCGGGCTGCTGAAAATCGTGAACACCACCGTGCCGCTTGCCCTCCAGCAGCTGGGCTACAACAGCGAGGAGATTGAAGCCATCACGCGCTACATCGACGAGAACGACACGATTGAGGGCGCGCCGTACCTGAAGCCCGAACATCTGCCCGTGTTCGATTGCGCTTTTCGCCCCGCCAAAGGCGTGCGCAGCCTCGCCCCGATGGCGCATGTGAAGATGATGGCGGCGGTGCAGCCGTTCCTTTCGGGGGCGATATCCAAAACCGTGAATGTTCCCAACGACGCCACCCCCGAAGATATCGAGCAAATCTATTTACAGGCGTGGAAACTGGGGCTGAAGGCGATTGCGATTTACCGCGACGGCAGCAAGCGCACGCAACCGCTCTCCACCAAGAAGCCCGAGGAGCAGGCGCAAGCCGAGGGCGAGCGTCTGGTGCGCCGCCGCCTGCCCGACGAGCGCAAGAGCATCACCCACAAGTTCAGTGTGGCGGGGCACGAGGGCTATATCACGGTGGGCATGTACGAGGACGGCACGCCGGGCGAGATTTTCCTCACGATGGCGAAGGAAGGCTCGGTGATTTCGGGGCTGATGGACGCCTTCGCCACCGCCATCTCGCTTGCCCTGCAGTACGGCGTGCCGTTGGAGAAGCTGGTGGAGAAGTTCTCCTACACGCGCTTCCAGCCGAGCGGCTTCACGAACAATCCGCAGATTCCTGTCGCTACCTCGATTGTGGACTACATCTTCCGCTGGCTGGCGATGAAGTTCTTACAGCAACAGCCGACGCCCCCCGAAGCGCTGCACGAGAACGGCGCAGGCGCAGCAATCGCCGAGCCTGCGGGCGTGCAGGGCGGCGTGGGCGAGACCGACTTCCCTCAAGGGCAGGGCGCGAAGACCACGGACTGGTCGAAACTGGTAAGGCTGCAGCAGGACGCGCCGCCCTGCCCCAGCTGCGGGATGATTATGGTGCGCTCCGGCGCGTGCTACCAGTGCTATAACTGTGGCATGTCGTTCGGGTGCGGATAAAAAGGCGACTTCAGTACGGCAGCACCGACACCGACTTCGCCACGAGCGCGAGGGCGATGCCGAACATGCCAATCAGCCCCATCCCGCAGAAGAAGCCCGCCAGCAGCACGGGCGCGTAGCGAATCCAGTTCTCCTCGCCGTAGCGCTTCTTGAAGTAGCGATGTCCCAGCCACGCGCCCAGCAGCTTCGGCAGGGTGAAGTGCGGCAACTGCCCCACGCCGCTCACCAGCCCGTAGAACAGCAACAGCGGGAACTTGAAGGCGTTGAACAACCAGAACAGCCCCAGCCCCGACACGAAACCGACGATAATGCGCGGGATGTTCAGCGCGTTCAGCACCACATCGCGAATCTGGCTCTGCGGGAGGTTAATCTGCTTCCAGACCGCCTCCATCTGCGCATAGTAGGGCCACATCTTCTGCGCGAAGGGGAACAGCGGCGAGGGAATCGGACTCGCCTTCCAGAAAAACGCCCAGAACAGGAAACTGGCGAGGAAAATCACGGGCAACATCACCAGCTCGGCTTTCAGGATGCTGGTGAACTTTGTGCCAGTCAGCTCCACCTCGCGGAAGCGCTGCGCCGCCCAGCCGTGGTCATAGAGCGGCAACGGCGCGTACCAGATGTCTACCCGCGGGTAGCGACTGCTGATAATCGCGACCTCTTTGATGAACGGCACGGACACGCCCTGCCCCGTCAAGCCCACCATACGCGCCGAGACATAGCTGTTGAGCGGACTCCAGAGCAGCCCGAAGCCCGCGACAATCCACAGGGGGAAGTCGGGCACGAGCCAGCGACAGAGCGCGATGTACGAGACCACCGAGACCGCCCACACAGCCAGCGGGATCCACAACGGCGGGTCGCCGCGCCCCGGAGGCGGCGCCAGCCCGCGCATCTGCAGCGACTGGCGCGTGCGGTACTCGCGCAGCGTGCGCACGACCATTCCGACGCCAATCGCCGCCACCGCGAGTTGTAGCCCCACGATAATCGCCAGCCAGAAGTCTAAATCGGCGGCGAGTTTGGTCTGCAGCGCGGGCGAGTTCGGCTGCCAGTTCGGAATCAGCCCCGCGCGATACAGGATTGGGTTCGCCACCACATAGGTCGCCACCGAGCTAATCGCCGCGCCCAGCAAGATGTGATAGGGCAACACAAACCCCACCAGCACCTCGCCCAGGTTAATGGAGATTCCGACAATCGCGGTGGGCAGGCTCGCCTCTACATTCTGCGTGAGGTCTAAAAACGGGATGGGGATCAGCTGCAGCGCGTTGCCGAACAGCGTGCCTGTGAACACGGGGATGCCCACATAGAACAGCCCGAAGCCCATGCCGACGACCGCGCCGGTGGAGAACACGCCCCAGCGCCACGATTCTTCGCGGCTGCCCGCTTCGGCTAAGGCGAGCGCGCCCGACGCCGCCACGGGCGCCAGCGGGAACGGCAACTTCTCCACATCGGAGGTCATCCGGAACAGCAGGTAGCCCATGCTCATCCAGCTCGCGCGTCCCAGGATCTCGGTGAGCATGAGCAGGAAAATGGGCAACGCCCACGCACCGTCAAGAAAAGTGCGCTCGCGCAGCGCGGGCGAATCGGGCGCGGGAACCGCCCAGCGCGGCACCTGATCGGCAATCGGCGCGGCGGGCGCAGACTGCACGAAAAACTGATCCCAGATTTTCCACTGCAACGGGCCGCCCGACAGCCCGTATAAGCCCATCGCGGTCAGCGACGCCGCGATGTAGTAGAGCATGTAAATCTCCTGCCGCTTTAGGGGCTGCAGGGAGCGGCGCATCACCTCCGCAAACAGCACGATGGTCACCCACTCCGCCGCCGCGCCCAGCCCGACGCCCGCCACCAGCCCCATATAGATGCTGCCGGGCAACATCACGAACGCCACGAACAGAAGCCCCAGGAAGGTTCTGAAGGTGAACCCTTCCTGGAACTTATGCTCTTCGGCGGCGACCTCTTCAGCGGTTTGCCGCGCCCTGACTAACTCGTCCTGTACCGCCATCGGGCGACACGATTCGGCGCGGGCGTCAGTGTTCCTGCAGCAACTTCAGCATCGCCCTGTCCAGTTGATGTCCGCGCCAGTTCTCGTACTCCACATCGGCGCGCTCGCTGTCCAGAACGCCGAACCTGCCTTTGAAGTTCCACAGCGCCCAGCCCCAGCCCGCCTGCTTCCAGAGTTCGAGCAAATCGCGCATCCAGGCGAGCACCACTCTATGGGGCGTATGCCGGTACGCGCCGAACTCGCCAATCATCACGCCGACGCCTTTCTTCTCCAGCTCCTTCCAGCGGGCGTAGTAGGCATCCCACAGCCGTTGCTTGTCCCATACCACCTCGCCCTCGCGCAGGGGATACTCGCTCGGCGGCTGCCAGCGGTCGGAACCCGGCACCCACTCGGCGCGGTAGTGCGTCAGAACGAACGGCAGATAGCCGCGCGTCGCCTGCGCTGCCTTCAGCCCGATTAGATCCTCGTTCGGTGTCATGCCCCAGTCGCGTCCGTCGCACACAATCAGGCGGTTGGCGTCCTCCTTGCGAATCGCCTCCACGACGCGCTCTACCGCCTTACGGTGTGGCTCGGCGTCCACATTCGCCGGCTCATTAAACAGGTTGAAGCTCATCTGGCGGTTCGGGATTCCCTTGTAGCGTTTCGCGAACTGCGCCCAGTGGTGCGCGCAGAGTTTTTGCATTTCTTCATCCTGCCAGAGGCTTTTCGGCTCAGGCGGCGAGGCGACCGTGTAGCCCGGCGCACGGTGGAAGTTGAGCTGCACATGGATTTTGTACTTCTCTCCGAATCGCACGGCGCGGTCAATCTCGCGCAGCTCTTCCTCGCGTAGGCGGTAGGGGTTGTCAGGATCCGTCCAGATTCGATAGTCCATCGGCAGGCGCACAAAGTTGAACCCGAGTTCGGCGATCCATTCAAAATCTTGCTCTTCGAACCGCGTGTTGCTCCACTCGATGTTGAACTTATTCAGCAGGTTGAATCCACGCCAACGGGGGAGCTTGCGCGGCGTCGGCTCCGGCAAAGTTCTGCGTTGCGGCATAGTGGGGAGATTCTACCTTCGAACGCAGAGGTACACTTTCAGCGTGAAACTTGCTGAGCGGGAGCTAGAGCAGCTCTGGCGTTCGCGTCCCCCGCTGTGGCTGCGCGGGCTGGCGGGGCTGTACGCGCTGGGCTGGCGCGTCTATGAGGGCGTGTATCGGCTGGGGCTGAAGCGGCGTGTGCGCGTGCCCGTTCCCGTGATTGGCGTCGGCTCGCTGTGGGCGGGCGGCGTGGGCAAAACGCCCATCACGATTGCGATGGCGCGTCTGCTGCACGAGTCGGGGCGACGGGTCGCGGTGCTGACGCACGGCTACGGGGGCAGTCGGTATCGCGAAGTCACACTCATCGAGCCGCACGAGTATCCCGACCCCGCGGAAGTGGGCGACGAAGCCGCCGAGTTGCGCCTCGCGTTGCCCGATATGCCGATTGCAGTGGGCAAATGGCGCGTGCGCACGGCGCAAGCCGCTCTCGCGCACTGGTCGCCCGAAGCGCTGGTGTTAGACGACGGGTTCCAGCACCTGCCTCTGGCGCGCACGCTCGATTTCGTGCTGTTGCCTGCCGAGTCGCCGCTGGGGAACGGCTACTGCCTGCCTGCGGGACCGTTGCGCGAGCCGCTGTCGGGGTTGGAAAGGGCGCATGGGATCGTAATCGTTGCCAGCCCTCACCCCCCAGCCCCCTCTCCCGCGCACGGGAGAGGGGAGGTAAGCTCCCCTCTCCCACAGCGTGGGAGAGGGGTTGGGGATGAGGGCGTTCCAACTTACACTGCCTCTGTCGCCCCTTCCGCCCTCCTCCACCTCCCGACGGGCGACCGCCTGCCTCTCGAAGCCCTGCAGAACCGCCCGCTAACGCTCGTCTGCGGGATTGCCCGCCCCGAACGCTTCCTCCAGACCGCGCAGTCGCTGGGCTATACGATTGAGCGCGTCCACGCCTACCCCGATCACTATGCCTACTCGCCCGATGAGCTGCGATTCCTGTCGGGCAAGACCGTGCTGACCACCGCCAAAGACGCCGTGAAGCTGCGCGCGCGCCTGCCCGCCGACTGCGACGCCTGCGCCCTGCTGCTCGAAGCCATACTGGACGACGCCCTGCAGCAACGCCTGCTGAACCTGTTTACAGGAACTTCGCCTGTGAACCGAGAATCTTAACGCTATGGCGCTGATTACGCTGGATGATGTACGCAACAACGAGACCGTACGCACCTATATCCAGATGGCGAACCAGATGCTTTACGCGATGGGCTACACCGAGCATGGTTTGCGCCACGCGGGACTGGTCGCCAACAACGCGCGGCGGCTGTGCCTAAAGCTGGGCTATTCGGAACGGCAGGCGGAACTCGCCGCGATTGCGGGCTTTATGCACGATATCGGCAATGTAATCAACCGTGACCACCACGCCCAGACGGGCGCGATGATTGCGTTTCAGTTGCTGACCCAGATGGGCATGCCCGCCGACGAAATCGCGATTATCATCAGCGCGATTGGCAACCACGAGGAGACGACGGGCTTTCCCGTAAACTACGCGGCGTCTACCGTCATTCTCGCCGATAAGTCGGATGTGCATTTCTCGCGCGTGCAGAACCCGAATCAGGGCGAGTTCGACATCCACGACCGCGTGAACTTCGCCACGCAGCGCTCGCGCCTGCGCGTGATGCCCAAAGAGCGACTGATTGAGCTGAATCTGGAGATTGACACCAGCGTCGCGAGCCTGATGGAGTATTTCGAGATTTTTCTGGATCGCATGGTAATGTGTCGCCGCGCCGCTGAGGCGCTGGAGTGTCAGTTCCACCTGATGATTAACGGCGCGCCCATCGGATAACGCCAGCAGGAAGTGCGACGCAGGGGTATAACTAATTCGGGGGAAAACCATGATGAGAACCTCGAATTCAAAGCGTCTGCAGGGGCGCACATCGTGCTGGGTGTTAGGCGGCATCGGCTGTCTGGGGCTACTGGTCATCATGGCGGTCGGCTTCTACTTTTTAGCGCGCGCCGTGCAGGAAAGCGGTTTCATGCAGATGGCGCAGACCGTCGCCGAAGCTGAGCAGAAGCTCAAACCGCGCTTAGCCGCGATTTATCAAGGCATTCAGCAATACGCGCAGGCGAACAACGGCAAATACCCGCCGAATCTGAAGGCGCTGGTTCCGAAGTACCTGACCGAGGAAGCGCTCGCGCCCGTCGTAATGAATGACGGGACGCAGTACGAGTTTGTGTACCGTCCGCCGAAACCCAACGACCCGCCTGAGACGGTTATCCTCGAACACAAACCGCCTGTGAAACTCGTGATGAATGTGGGGGAATCGGTGGAAATCCAGACCACTTATCAAGTGGGCAAGGACGGCAAGATTCGGGATAAGACAGAGACCGTCACGACCTCAGGGCGGCAGCCGCAGACGGGGAGTTCTTCAGGACGCTAATACTGCGACCGAGATTCTCGCTTCGCTTGGGACAATAAAAGTCGTCATTCCGACGCGCTTCGCTACAACGATGGCGGGGACGCCATCGTACCAGTTGCCTCGTCGATAGGCCTGATACCAACTGGGGTTTCAAGTGTCGCAATTCCGCCCTCACCCCCAGTCCCCCCTCTGATATAATACCAATCGCGAGTTCAAGTAGTGCCAATCGTCGGCGGGGA
>CAYYCA010000030.1:0-12637 GCA_964470265.1 uncultured Fimbriimonadales bacterium
AATCCTCACTTTTACAAATCCCTCCGACACACGACGCACACAGCGCGAGAGGCAGTGGGTATACTCATACCCACTGCATTCGGAGGCAATTTATGAAAAAACTCATCGCGCTGATTACGACGCTTGCAGTGCTGGTTGTTGGCGTGGCGCAACAGCAGGACCAGACGCGCCAGCACGACAATCAGCAGCCAAAACAAGGGCAGCCGCAAAAACAGCAGCAACCGCCTAAGCAAGGAACTCTCACGGCGCAGGGCAAGCCGTTGAACTTCTTCGCGCGGGGCGAGGGGACGCTTACCGTGCGCGGGCGCGGCTACCTCGTCGTGAACACCGTGCGAGGCAACATGCAGATTGAGGGTTTTCGTGAAGTGAAGGAACTACCGCGCGGTGTGCGCATCAAGCCCCCGCTCGACCAGCGACTGAAGGTCTATATGGGTCAGGGCGTGCTGCGCATTCAGGGCAAGTACGACTCGGTGCGCGCGGTGCTACGCGAAGGGCAGATTGACTTCAAAGGCGTCGGCGCGTTCAACCTGTCGGGCGGGGGCGTCGCCTATCTGGACGGCGTGCGCCGCGACCTGACGCCCATCAGCACCTTCACCCTGCTGGTACCCGAGCCGAAATGGCAGCAGGAAGACGATGTGAAACCGAAAACCCCGGAACGAAACCGCTAACCGATGCGCCTGATCGCGCTGGAACTGGAGAACTTTCGGCAGTACGCGCACGCGCAGGTCGCCTTCGAGCAGGGGATCACGGCGATTGTCGGGGCGAACGGCGCAGGCAAGACCACACTCGTAGAGGCGATTCTGTGGGCGCTCTATGGTGCGAGCGCGGTGCGTGAGACCGCCAGCACCCTGCGCTTCCTCTGGTCGCAGGGCGGCGCGAAGGTGCGCGTCACCCTGGAGTTCGAACTCGGCAACCGTCGCTACCGGCTCCGACGCGGTCTCAGTGAAGCCGAACTTGCGCAGCTGAACGCCGGCGGCGTGTGGCTCCCCCTCGCCCGCGGAACCAGCAGTGTGAACGAGCGCGTGCTGCAACTGCTCGGCATGAACCTTCTGCAGTTCCAGACCAGCTTCTGCGCCCGTCAGAAAGAGCTGGAGTTCATGCGCTACAGCAAGGAGAAGCGACGCGAGGAAATCAGTCGCATGCTCGGCTACGAGCGCATCACGGAGGCGTTTGACAGGGCGACCGTCGCAGCGCGCGCCTTAGAGGCGGAAGTGAACGGACTCAGGCAGGCAATTGGCGACCCCCAAAGCCTTGAACAGCAACTGCAGAGCGTGGAAGCTGCGCTACGGCAGACCGAAGCTGAGCTGCGCGCTGAGGAAGCCGAACTGAACACCGCAACTGCCGAGCGCGACGCCGCGCAACAGCAGTTCGACGCCCAGAACGCCCTGCGCGAACAACACCAGACCCTCAGTCAGCAGCGCGCCCTGCTGGAAAACGACTGCCAGCACGCCCAGAAACGGCTCGACGAACTGCGCACGCGCTGGGAACAGCTCAAACACGCCTGCGACCGCTTCAAAGCCATCGAAGCGGACGCCAAACGCTATCGCCAAGTAGCGCAGGATCTGGAACAGATGAATCGGCTCGCGCAGGCAGAGCAGCAACGCGCTCAGCTGCGGGCGCAACAGGAAACGCTCTCGCAACAGCGGGCGCGTTTGCAAGCTGAACATGCCGACCTGTTGCAGAAGCAATCGGAACTGGACGCCCTGCGGCCCAGTGTGCAGCAGGCGGAGCAAATTCAGCAGCAACTCCAGCGCCTGCGTCAGATTGCCCAGCAAGCTCCCGCACGCGCCCGCCTCGAGGCGCAAATCCAGAGCCTTCAGCAGCAGGTCGACGCCCTGCGCCAGAAGGAAACCGAGCGCGCCGCGCTCCAGCAGGCGGTTCAGGAGGCGCAAACCGCGCTTCAGCAGCGTCAGCAAGCTCTCAACGCGGCGGAGGCGCAACTGGAGTCGCTGCTGCACGATTGGCGACAGCAACGCGCCGACGCCGACGCCCACGCCCGCAGCCTAAACGCGACCCTCCGACAGCAACGCGAACGCATCGCACAGCTCGAATCGCTTGGCGCGGAAAGCCGATGCCCTACCTGCGGACAGCCTATCGGCGAGGCGTATCAAGAAGTGCTGCGTCAGGCAAAAGCCGAAGCGCAGGCGACCGAGAACGAACTGCGCGCCGCCCGCCAGAAAATCAAACAGCTCGAGCAGGAGCCTGCCGAAGCGCAATCCATGCGAACCCACATCGCGCAGCTCCAGCAGGAACGCAACAACGCCCAGCAGGAATACGCCCAGCGACAGGCGCAACTGAACCAGCTGGAAAGCGAATTGCAGCAGATCGACGCGCTCGAAAAGCAGATTCGCGACCTTCAGCGTCAACTCGCCCGCATTCCCGCGTATGACCCCCACGAGGAGGCGCGTCTGCAACAGGAACTCGACGCGCTCACGCCCGCGCTGCAGCAGGCGCAGCAACTGCAGGGCGAACTGCGCCGTCTGAACGCCGTCGAGCGCGAACTCCAGCAGACCGAGCAACGCCTCGCCGACCTGCACCGCCAGCTCGACGCCCTGCCCACAGGCTACGACGCTGAACGCCACGAGGCGCTGCGCCAGGAATCGGAACGGCTACGCCCGCTCTATGAGGAAGCGCTCGAGCTCAAGCCTATCATTCAGCAGCGCGACGAACTTCGGGGGCAAATCCACGACGCTAAAACCGAGCTAAACGCGAAAACCGAGCGGTTGCAGCAGGTGGAAACGCAAATTCAGCAGCTGGGCTATGACGAGACCGCTTACCTGCAGGCGGCGCACGCCTATCAGGAAGCCGAGCAGCGCGTGAACACGCTGGAACGCTCCGTCGCCGCCCGCCGCGCCGAACTGCGCAGCCAGACCGAACTGCGCGACCATCTGAAAGCGCAACTGGAGCAAATCGCGCAACTCCAGCAGCAGCTCCGCGAAAAAGAGCGCGACCTGATGACGCACCAGACCCTGCGCAAAGCGTTGCAGGAGTTCCGCACGGAACTCAACGCTCGCTTGCGCCCCACCCTCGCCAGCATCGCGACCGAGTTCCTCAGCGCGCTCACTAACGGACGCTACACCGAACTGGACATCGACGAGGAGTACCGCTTCACTGTGATTGACGAAGGGCATCGCAAAGCCGTAATTTCGGGCGGCGAGGAGGACATCGTAAATCTCAGCCTGCGCCTCGCGCTCGCTCGCCTAATCACCGAACGCGCAGGGCAGCCCCTCTCGCTGCTGATTCTGGACGAAGTGTTCGCCTCGCTCGACTCCGAGCGACGCCAGAATGTGATGGAGCTGCTCAACAACCTGCGCAACTGGTTTGACCAGATTCTGGTCATCTCGCACTTTGAGGAGATTAACGAGGCGGCGGATCGGTGCGTGCGCGTGCGGCGCAACCCGCTCACCCGCGCCAGCGAACTGGTGGAGCCTGAGCTGCCCACCCTGCCGCTGCTGGAGGCGGAGGCGTTGTGAAGGAACGCGTCTCCTGCTCCGAACTCCTGAACAGGTATCCTGATACCCGATGCGCCTGCTGGATCGGCTGATTCTGCGCGAGTTGCTGCCCCCTCTGCTGTTCGGCGTCGGACTGTTCACCGCGCTGGTGTTCGCAGGGGGCTATGTGTTTATGATTACCGAGTATGCGGTCAAAGGCGTGCCGTTGCCGCTGGTGATCGAGCTCGCGCTGCTGTATCTGCCGCAGATTGCCGTGCGCACGCTGCCGATGGGCATGCTGCTGGCGACGCTGCTGGGGTTCGGCAGGCTCTCGTCGGACTGGGAGATTACGGCGGTACGCGCGTCGGGAGTGAGCCTGCGGCGGATGATGGCGCCCGTGTTCTGGCTGAGCCTCGTGGTGAGCCTGGCGGCGATAGCGTTCAACGAGACGCTCGTGCCGTGGGCGACCGAGCGCGCCGCGCAAATCCGCGCCGCTATACTGCAGCAGCTGAGCCTGACCGAGCAGCAGGCGTTCGGCTTCCCCCAGTTCCGCGAAGGCAGGCTCGATTCGTATGTGATTGTGGCGGGCGGACGCGACGCGCAAACGCAGGAGCTGTATCAGGTGACCCTCATCAAATACAGCACGGGTCAGCAGCGCGAGCCAGAGGCGGTGGTCTACGCCGAACGCGCCCGCTGGGACGCTGACAACCAGTGGACGCTCTACAACGGCTGGCTGCGCACGGCGCAGGGGCAATACGCCTCGTTCGTAGTGTTCCGCGCCGCGCCGACCGAGAACATCGCCATTCGCCGCACGCCTGTGCAGATTGAAGCGTTGCTGACGAATGTGGACGAACGCTCGTTTCGGCAACTACGCGAACAGATAGAGTTCTTCAAACGCGAGGGCGCAGACGAGGCGCAGATTCGGCAGCTCACGGTGGAGCTTTACAACAAGATTAATGTGCCCCTCGCGAGCCTGATTTTCGCGCTGCTGGGCGCGCCGTTGGGCGTGCGCCCGCAACGCTCCAGCCCCGCCAGCGGCTTCGCGCTCAGCGTGGCGATTATCTTTGTGTATTGGGTGATGGCGCGCTATCTGGTGATTCTGGGGCGCGGCGCAATCGACCCCCTGCTCGCCAGCAGCCTGCCCAACCTCATCGGCGCGGCGCTGGCAATCTGGCTGATACGCAAAAAGGAGCGAGCCGTCTAACTCAAGGTACACTATGCGGCTGATGATGAAACGGGTAAGTTGGAGCCTATTCGGTTTGCTGGCGATTCTTCTGTTCCTCCCTCTGCTCGCGGGCTGTGGGGGCGGCAGTGCGTCGCCCATCAATCCACCTCCTAATGGGCGCGGCGCGCTCAAATGGACCGTGATGGTCTTCATGAACGCCGCCAACGACCTCGACGACTACAGCGAGCTGAATATCAACCAGATGGAGCAGATTCAGACGAACCCGAATGTGCGCGTGGTGGTGCAGTGGAAACGGGCGGCGCGGTTCGCCCCTCAAGGCAGCTGGACGGGCACACGACGGTATCTGATTCAGTACGACACGGACACGCAACGGGTCAACTCGCGCCTGCTGCAGGACATGGGCGAGGGGGTGGACATGGGCAGCGCGCATACCCTGCGTGAGTTCATCCAGTGGGCGCGGGCGAACTATCCTGCCGACCGCTACGCGCTGGTCATCTGGAATCACGGTTCGGGCTGGCGCTCGCGCGCAGCGTTTCGTGGACGCGCTGTGTCGTTCGACGACGAACTCGGCACGAGCATCAAAATCTGGGAGCTGCCGACCGCCGTCCGTCCCACCTCCGCCGACCCCGTGATGGATGTGTTGCTGTTCGACGCCTCGCTGATGCAGATGCTGGAGGTGGCGTATGAATGTCGCAACATTGCCCGTTTTATCGTCGGTTCGGAGGAAAGCCCGCCGGGCGAGGGCTACCCGTATCACGAGATTCTGAAACCGCTGATGGACAACTCCGACATCGCCCCCGGGCAGTGGGCAGGCGCGATTCCGAATATCTTCGTGAACTGGTATCACGCGAACTTCCCCTCGTATCGCAACATCACGCAGTCGGCGGTGGACGCTTCGAGGCTGGACGCCGTCGCGAACGCGCTGGACGGACTGGCAGGCAGCCTGCTGACGAAGCGCACGCTCTACGCCGTCTCGCTCGCCCGCGCTCGTCAGGACGCGCAGAACTACTCCAGCTACCCCGAATACCGCGACCTGTGGCATGTCGGGACGCTCATCAAGCAGTACACGAACGATCCTGAACTGACCCAGCATGTGAACGCCCTGCACAACGCGCTGGGACAGGCGATAATCGCCAACAATCGCGATACCCGCCCCAACTCGCGCGTGTTCCACTCCTACGGGCTTTCGATTTACTATCCCGACTCAGGCAGTTATCTGGGGCGCTACAGCAACACCGCGCTCGCCCGCGCCACGCGCTGGGACGAGTGGCTGCAGGTCGCGCCGTAGGGTATGATACTCGCGGTGAGAGTATGCCCTACGAGTTCGTGCTTCAAAGCCCAGAGAAGGTCGAAATCCGCTACGAAATCGCGGGGTTAGGCTCGCGCGCGCTGGCGGCGGTGCTGGACGACCTACTGGTGCTGACCATCGTCGGCGTGGTGGGCGCGCTGCTCGCGCTTTTAGAGGAGACCACGCAGGCGATTTCGAGCCTCTATACGCTGATTGGCGAGGGCTGGCTGATTGCCGGGCTGATTTTCTTTGCGTACATCCTCTGGTTTGCCTACTACATGGGCTTTGAGATCTTCTGGAACGGGCAGACGCCTGCTAAACGGGCGTTCGGGTTGCGCGTGATGATGCTGGAGGGGACGCCCGTGACGCCGACCGCCGTGCTGGTGCGGGAGCTGGTGCGTTTGGTGGATGCGTTTCCGCTCTGTCTGGTAGGCTACAATGTGGCGGGCGTGCTGGCGTTTTTCAACCCCTACGGGCAGCGTTTAGGGGATATGCTGGCAGGCACATTTGTCATCAAGGAACGGCGCACCCCCCTGCCGACGCTGGAGAGCCTGACTCAGGTGAGCGCACAGCCTCACCCACTGGAATCCCATCTGCCGCCGCTACTCGCGATTAGCCCTTCGGAATATCGCGCACTGCGCGCGTTTCTGGATCGGCGCGAGCAGCTCAACATGGGGGCGCGGGAAAAACTCGCATGGGAGCTGTATCAACGCCTGCGCGAACCGCTGGGGATGCCCGAACAGCCCCCCGCCGAGACGGAGGGGATTCTGGAGGCGATAGCCGCGCGCTACGCCCGTGAGCGCGGCAGGCTGGAGTAGGGATGCGCTATCTGATTGCGCCCACTGCCTACAAGGGCACGCTCTCGCCGATTGAGGCGGCAGAAGTTATCGCGCGTAGCGTCGGCGTTCCCGCCGACGAACTAGATCTCTGCCCCATCGCCGACGGCGGCACAGGCTGGCTGGAAGTCTGGGAGTATCACTTCCCCCAGGCACAGCGCATTCAGGCACAGGCGCACGACGCCCTGAATCGTCCATGCATCGCCGAGTGGCTCCTGCTGCCGAATGGCGTCGCGGTGCTGGAATCGGCGCAGGCAATCGGGATTCATCGGTTGCGCCCTGAGGAACTCGCGCCGATGGAGGCGACCTCGCGTGGGGTGGGGGAACTGCTGATGGGCGCGGCGCAACATCCCGCCTCTCGCGAACTCTGGCTGGGGCTGGGCGGCGTAGCGACCACCGACGGCGGCGCGGGCGCACTGAGTGCGCTCGGCTTCAAACTGCTCGATGCGCAGGGCGACCCCATCCCCGAAGGCGGACAGGGATTGCTGAAACTGCAAGCCGTCCATCCGCCCCCAACCACTCCATTGCACGGTAAGCCGCTTACCCTCTGCGCCGATGTGCAGAACACCTTGCTCGACGCCGCGCGCGTCTACGGTCCTCAGAAAGGCGCGACGCCAGAGCAGGTAGCGCAGCTCGCGCTGGGACTGGAACGCCTCGCTGACATCGTTCTGCGCGACACAGGAATTGAGTTGCGCACGGTTCTGGGAGCGGGCGCGGCGGGCGGGCTGGCAGGCGGGCTGCACGCTTACTTAGACGCGCCGATTGTGTCAGGGATTATGTGGCTGCTCAAGCACATCAACTGGAACAGACGCCTCGCCGACGCCGACTACCTGATTACGGGCGAAGGACAGGTCGATGCGCAGACCCTGATGGGTAAAGGCGTTGGGATTTTGATTCAACAGGCGGTGGCGCAGGGTAAACCCGTCATCGTAATTGCAGGTCGGAAAGGCGCGGGCTGGGAGGCGGTCGCCCGCCTGCCTGGAGTGCGACTATTCGCCTGCAGCGAGGTCGCGCCTGCCTTGTCCCCTGCCGACTCGTTGCAGGCGACGGCGAAAGTTGTGCTATAATAACCTCCGGAGGCGAAGCAACTCATGGCGAAATGGAGACGAGCGGGCATGGTCGGTTTATACTGCGTGCCGATTACAGCCCTAATGGCGCTGGGTGGAGGCAATTTCCACTTACCTGGTTCACAGCCAAACCCGAATGGCTACGATTTTCAATCTACTGAGCTCTGTTCCTACTGTCATGGCAACAGTCAATATGCATATGATCCCGATACCTACGAGGGTCCCGACCCTTACTTCACCAGCGAGCAGGAGCCGCACTTCCAGTGGATGGGCGGAATGATGGCGCAGTCGGCGCGCGACCCCGTGTTCCGCGCTGCCCTCACAATTGCCGAGCAGGACGCGCCTGGCGTCGGACAGTTCTGCTGGCGCTGCCACTCGCCCAGCGCATGGCTGGAGGGACGCTCCATCCCTTACGACGGTTCGAACTTCGAGCATGACGACCTGAAGGGCATCCAGTGCGACCACTGCCACCGCATGGTGGATCCGCGCAGCGATGAGGGGCGCGAAAACTCCGATATGCCTGTGCCGGGCATCGGCAACGGGATGTATGTCATCAGTCCCGAACCGGGCAAGCGCGGTCCGCGCGACGACTCTTACGCCAACCACGAGTGGATTTATTCGCCGTTCCATAAAAGCAGCAGCTTCTGCGGCGTATGCCACGATGTGAGCAACCCGCTGTTGGCGCAGGACACTCGCACGCAAGCCCCCCACGAATACTTCCCGATTGACCGCATCTACAGTGAGTGGAAGCTCAGCGACTTTGCCCGACGCGGAATCGAGTGCCAGACCTGCCATATGCCGCGCATTCCCGGTAAAGCCGCCAGCTTTGAGTTCTTGCCCGTGCGCCATGACCTCGCTCAGCACTCGTTCCTCGGCGGCAACTACTGGGTGCCGCAAATCTTGCCGATGTTCTGGAACTACGAGGAGCGCGAGCTGGATGCCCTGATTGCGGGGCGCAACCGCACGATAGACTTCCTGCGCACCTCCGCAAAGTTGAACATCGTGCAGAACCCCAAAGCGGGCAGTCCGATTGTGTTCCGTGTGTATAACCGCACAGGGCACAAGTTCCCCAGCGGCGACCCTGAATCGCGCCGCGCGTGGCTCCATGTGGAGTTCATCGACCGCAACGGGAATGTGATTGCTGAATCGGGACGCTACGACTTCGATACGGCGACGCTAATTGAAGACCCGCAGGCGAAAATCTATCGCGTGAAGTTGGCGGAGAATGGCACGCCCACTTTCCATATGATTCGCGCGAACCAGGTCATCAGCGACAATCGCATCCCGCCGCAGGGCTTCCGCCGCAGCCGATTTGAGCAGTTCAACATCGCGCCCGTGGGGGCGAACTACCGCGATGGACAGTTCTGGGACGACACGGCGTACAACCTGCCGCCCGGAACCGTGAAGGTGCGCGCCACCCTCTACTTCCAGGTGATGACCCGTGAGTATGTAGAGTTTCTGCGCGATGCGAACACCACTGATAACTGGGGGCAGCAACTCTACCAAGCGTGGCTGGCAAGCGACAAAGCGCCGCCAATCGCCATCGCCACGGCGGTCTTCCCGCCCGATAAGAACCGCCCCACGCGCCCAACGAATCTGCAGGGGCAATCGCCCTCGTCCTATCGCGTCGTGCTGAACTGGAACACCTCGACTGACGACGACAAGGTGGTCTACTATGAAATCTGGCGGCGCGCGCCGCATGAGACACGCTTCCGCAAAGTGGGAACCACCTTCGCCGCCGAAACCACCTACACCGACGCGGGGCTGCACCCCGACACGGAGTACCAATACTATGTGCGCGCAGTGGATACCAGCGGAAACGCTTCAATAAGCAGTAATACGATAACTGTGCGGACGCAACAGTGAAAGTCGTTCAGGCTCTCCTCACTTCCAGGGAGAGCCTGAGTTGAGAACATATCAAGACCTACTGTTCAATCCTGCCCGCAATGGGTTCGATTTGCCCACGTTTTCTGGGCAGCAAGATTGGGCAGCAGGTTTTGTGGCTGCACACAACCTGCTCCGCTGGAGCACGGGCTGGGGCGTTCTTTCCGACATCAAGGTCGAATCCGATGGGTAGTTATAGGTCCTTACCGACAAAAATCATCCGTTTGGTGCGACGGCATTCCTGCCGTCGCGCACAAATCGATGTCCTGGCGCATTACGCGACGTCAAGAATGCCGTCGCGCCAGGCGGACGATTGTTGTCGGTGGGGACTTATGGGGGTTGAATGATAAACTGATACCGATTGGGGTTTCAAGCGAGACCAAACTTCCGTGAGGGGCGCCTGCTGTTTTTGCACTCACCCCCAGCCCCTCTCCCACGGCGTGGGAGAGGGGGTTGAGTGCGTGCGCGGCGCTGCGGGTTCTCCCTCTCCCGCGTCGCGGGAGAGGCGGCAGGGGGTGAGGGCTGCAGCTTGTTTCACTTGAACCCACAGTTGGTATGACCATTCCCTCCTCCTTGAGGTTCCCCCCCTGATAAGGGTACACGGCTTTGCCTCAACTTCGGGCGCAGGAGTCGTGTTTTTCCTCGCCTTTTCAACCTCACCCCCCAGCCCCCTCTCCGTAAACGGAGAGGGGGAGCCGTGCGTGTGAAAGGCGGCGGTTCCCCCCCTCTCCGTTTACGGAGAGGAGGGCAAGGGGGGTGAGGTTAAAGAAGCGCAGGAAATTGTAGGCGCGTCTCCCCAAGTTGAGGCGAAGCCGTGTACCCTTATCAGAGGGGCACGCCCCCGTGCGTGCCCCGCACCTTATGTTTGCGGCGTGCTGGCAGACAGGGCACGCACGGAAGCGTGCCCCCGCGGTGCCCTATTGCGGGCGACCTCGCGACGCCGCTGCTTTTGGAGACGATTTAATCTTGGAGGCACATATCAGGGCTTCAGATCCCCGCAAATCGTCGGCGGGGACGCCGACGCTACGCGCGCCGTTCGTAGCGTCGGCGTCCCGCCGACGACTGAAGTTTGTCACTTCGCCCAGTTTGCGCTACATCTTGTGTGTTGCATGGCCTCTGCACCGCTACGGACTGCGTTTTTCGCGTGAAGTGACAAACATCAGGCGTCGGCGTCCCGCCGACGATTTGCGATACTTGCCCCCACTCGATGTAAGCTGCATAAATAGGTACACTTTTCCCCGATGCGAGTGCTGGTGAGCGACTCGGTTTCAGAGGAGGGTCTGGCAATTCTGCGTCAGGCGGCGGAGGTGGACTACCGACCGAACCTACCGCGAGAGACGCTGCTACAGGCGATTGGCGACTACGACGCGCTGATGGTGCGTTCGCAGACGCGCGTGGACGCTGAGGTGATTGAAGCAGGGGCGCGATTGAAGGTCATCGGCCGCGCGGGCGTGGGCGTGGACAACATCGATGTGGACGCTGCGACTCGACGCGGCATCGTGGTCGTTAACTCGCCCGAAGGCAACACCATCGCGGCGGCGGAGCTGACCTTTGCGCACCTGCTCGCGCTCGCGCGGCTGATTCCGCAGGCAGATCGCTCGCTGCGCGCGGGCGAATGGAAACGCAACCAGTTTGTGGGCGTGGAGCTGTCGCGCAAGACGCTGGGCGTGGTCGGGATGGGCAAAATCGGGCGCGAGGTGGCGCGGCGCGCCCGCGCGTTCGGCATGCGCATCCTGGCGTATGACCCGTTCGTGCCGGAAACCCACCTCCGACAGCTTGGCGCGGAGCCAGTTCCGTTGGAGACGCTGCTGCGCGAGAGCGACTTTATCACTCTGCACGCGCCGCTCACCCCCGAAACGCGCCATCTGCTCAATCGTGAGACGCTCGCGCTGACGAAACCAGGCGTGCGCCTCGTGAACTGCGCGCGGGGCGAGTTGATCGACGCCGACGCCTTAGCCGAGTTCATCGAGTCGGGGCATGTGGCGGGCGCGGCGCTCGATGTGTTCCCCACAGAGCCGCCCCCGCCCGACCTGAAACTGCTCCATCAGCCTCAGAATGTGCTGACCCCGCACTTAGGCGCGTCCACCGTCGAAGCGCAGGTGAAGGTGGCGGTCGATGTCGCCGAGCAGATAGTGGCGGTGTTGCAGGGGGGCGCGCCGCGCAGTCCCGTGAACCTGCCGCCCATCCCCGCCGAGTTGATGTCGCGCGTGGAGCCGTACCTCAAACTCGCGGAGCGGATGGGCGCGCTGCATAGCCAGCTCGCCGACGCCCCGATTGAGCGCGTCCACGCCGTCTTCTCCGGCGACTGGGGCGACCTGCCGCTGGACATTATCGCGCGCGCTGCGCTCGCTGGACTGCTCCTACGCTCCACCGACGCGCCTGTGAACCTCGTGAACGCGCCTCTGATTGCCCAGCAGCGCGGCGTGCAACTGGAATGGAGTGTGCGCCCCGAAACGGAACTCTATCCCGACACGCTGACCCTCACGGCGCACACCCCACGCGGCGCACAGCAACTGACGGGAACCGTGTTCGGACGCAGCGACCTGCGCATCACCCACCTGAACGACCTATTCGTGGACATCCGCCCTGAGGGAATCCTGCTGATGACCGAGCATCAGGATCGTCCGGGCATTATCGGGCGCGTGGGCACGGTGCTGGGCAACTATCAGGTGAACATCGCAGGTATGCATGTAGGGCGCACGGAGATGGGCGGACGCGCCGTGATGATCCTGCAGGTGGACAACCCTATCCCGCCCGAAGCGTTCGAGCAGATCCGCCAGATGGAAGGCGTCGATAGCGCGCGCGTGGTGCGGTTTGAGTAGTAGAAACCTAAGTTGCTACCTGCCGATGTTGATTAGGCGAGATTCCGTTCTGCGGCTCTACCCTCACCCCCTGTCCTCCTCTCCCGCGTCGCGGGAGAGGAGAACTCGCAGCGCCGCGCACGC
>CAYYCA010000031.1:0-5971 GCA_964470265.1 uncultured Fimbriimonadales bacterium
GCTTGGGCGGGGACGCCCAAGCCACAGGGGGTGTTTAGCCATCCTTGCCTCCGACGACCACCGGGCGCGGCTTGGGAATGAACGCCGTCGGCTCCTCGGGGTGGTTGTAGTCGTAGGCAGGGCGCGTGACGATTGGCGTGCGCTCGAAGTTGTGGGGATCGGGCACGGGATCCACCAGCTCCCACTCCAGTCCGCGCGCGCCCCATGGGTTGCGCTCGGTGACCACCTTGCCGTACTTAAGCGACCAGGTGAGGTAAATCACGGGCAGCAGGTAGCCCAGCCCCAGCACAGACGAACCTGCAGTGGACAGCACATTCAGCACCGCCCACTCTTCAGGGTAGCTGTGGTAGCGGCGCGGCATGCCCATGTAGCCCAGAATGAACTGCGGGAAGAAGGTCAGGTTGAAGCCCACGAACACGAGCATCGCCGCAAGCTTGCCCCAGCCTTCAGGGTACATCCGCCCCGTCATCTTAGGCCACCAGAAGTGCAACGCCGCCAGATAGCCCATTATCGCGCCGCCCACCATCACATAGTGGAAGTGCGCCACGATGAAGTAGGTGTCGGTCAGATGCACATTCGTCGCCATCGCCGCCAGGTGCAGCCCCGTGAGACCGCCAATCACGAACAGCCCCATAAAGCCGAGGGCGTAGAGCATCGGCGTATCCCAGTGGACGCGCCCCTTCCAGATGGTCGCCATCCAGTTGAAGGTCTTAATCGCCGAGGGGATTGCGACAATCCAGGTCAGGAACGAAAACACGATGCCCGCGTACATCGACTGCCCCGTGCTGAACATGTGGTGCCCCCACACGAGGAAGCCGATAATCGCAATTGCGAGGCTGGAGAACGCCACGAAGTGGTAGCCGAACACGCGGCGCTTGCTGAACGCCGAGATGACCTCGCTAATTACGCCCATCGCGGGCAGAATCATGATGTACACCGCCGGGTGCGAGTAGAACCAGAACAGGTGCTGATACAGAATCGGGTCGCCGCCAAGGTTCGGGTCGAAAATGCCGATGCGGAAGGTGCGCTCCACAGCGACCAGCAGCAGGGTAATCGCCACGACGGGCGTGCCCAGCACCTGAATCAGGCTGGTAGCGTACATTGCCCACACAAACAGCGGCAGGCGGAACCAGGTCATTCCGGGCGCGCGCATCTTATGAATCGTCACGAGGAAGTTGATGCCCGTGAAGATGGACGCGAAGCCCGCGAGAAAGATGCCGACAATCGCGAGGCTCACTTCGCCCTTCGCGAACGAGCTGCTGTAGGGCGTGTAGAAGGTCCAGCCCGTGTCGATGCCGCCGCGGAAGAGCGCAATCAGCACGCACGCCGCGCCCGCCATGAAAAAGTACCAGCTGAGCAGGTTCAGGCGCGGGAACGCCACATCCCGTGCGCCAATCATCAAGGGCAGCAAGAAGTTCCCAAACACGGCGGGTATCGAGGGAATCAGGAACAGGAAGATCATTATCACGCCGTGCGTGGTGAACATCTTGTTGTACACATCGGAGGTGAGCAGATCGCCCTGCGGCGTGGCAAGCTCCATGCGAATCAGCGCCGCAGCGAGACCGCCCAGCAGGAAGAAGACGCTGATGCTCACCAGATACAGAATCGCAATGCGCTTATGGTCGTAGGTCAGCAACCATGAAGCGACGCTCGTCTTCCAGTTCAGGTAGTTGGGCTTCTCGGTGCCAGTATAAGTTGCGGTTGCCATAGTTAGCTACCTCCATTGCCGGCGCCAGCCAGCGACTTGATATAGGCAATTAGTTGCACCAATTGCTCTTCGGAGACCTGCCCCTGATAGGGGGGCATCAGGTTTTGATAGCCGGCGTGGATTTTCGCACCGGGGTTCAAAATCGATTCTCGGATGTACGCCTCGTCACCCTTGACCGTGCCACCGCCTTCCAGCGGGATTTCGCTGCCCCAGGTCTTGGTGAGGTCGGGCACTTTCACAGCGGAGTTTGGGTTCAGGTGGCAGGCGTTGCAGCCGAGCGCTTTGAACACCTGCTCGCCCTGTTGGGCAAGGGTCAACCGAGCGCCCGCCGCGCCAGCAGTGGTGGGGGTTGCGGCCGCCGTTGCGCCTGGCGCGTTCTGATCGAGCCACTTCTGAAACTCTTCCTCAGGCAGCACGACAACCTTGCCAATCATCTCGGAGTGCTTCGTGCCGCAGTATTCGGTACAGAACAGATGGTACTCGCCGGGCTTGGTGGGCGTGAAATACATCGCGTTGTAGCGCCCGGGTACCGCATCGCGCTTGATGCGAAAGGCAGGGATCGAGAAGGCGTGGATTACATCTTGCGAGATGAGGCTCACCTTCACGAGGCGTCCTGCAGGCAGGGTCAGCACATTGTTCTCGCGTGCGCCGTTGGGGTGCTGGCAGTGCCACATCCACTGCTTGCCGATGACGAACACCTCGTAGTAGCCCTCGCGCGGCGCGTAGATATCGGCGTAGAGCTTGGTCGCCCAGCCGAACATAATCAAAGCAAGCGCCAGCGGAATCAGCGTCCACGCCAGCTCGACGCGCAGGTCGCTGTCAGTTGCGTTCGAGCGATCTACCGCGTTGTTGTCCGCACGGTAACGAACAGCGAGGTAGATCACCCCAAACAACACGATGGAGCCGAACACCACTGCAAGCAGGGTAATCGTCCAGTAGAGCAGCGAGATGTCCGCGCCCTCTTTAGACGCTGTCGGCGGTACTAATGGGAAGTTCCACATCAGTTATTCACCTCACCTGAAATGTCGGTTGGTTGCTTGCGGCGGCGTTCCAGCAACAGCGCGCCGCCAATCAAAGTCGCCAAGCTCAGCACGGTGATAATCCCCGCGACCTGAATCACGCGCAGAATGACCAGTCCGTACCGCCCTGTGGAGGGGTCGTACTGGAAGCAGTACATCACCGCGCTCAGCACAGGATTGCCAATCTTACCCTGCGACGACTCGGCTAAGGCGAACTTGAGGTCGCGCGCCGAGAACTCCACGCCCATCAGGTAGCGCGAGAGCTTGCCGTCGGGGGTGGCAATCATAATGCCTGCGCCGTGCGCGTACTGTTTCGTGGCAGGGTCGTAAGTATATTTGAAGCCGATGGCGTCGGCTAACTGCTTGATATTTTTCTCTTCGCCGACCAGGAAGTGCCAGCCCTGCTCCGCGCCGCCTTTCTTATACTCTTTGGCGTAGTTCGCCTTCTTCTTCGCAGCGAGTTCGGGTGTCTCGGTGGGTGAAATGCTCACCGTCACCACCTCGAACTCCTTGCCAATCTGCCAATCTAAGGCGTTCAGGGCGCGCGTTAGCTCGTTCAGCACGACGGTGCAGAGCATCGGGCACTCGTAATACGCCATCACCAGAATCACTGGTCGCTTGCCGAAGTAGTCGCCGAGTTTGACAGTCTTGCCCGTTTCGTCTTTGAAGGTCAACTCCAGCGGGATTTGCGTGCCGAGCTTTTGCTCGATCCCAACCTGGCTGGTAATGCTTTCATAGCGTTGCTTGGCGGCAGTTTCGCCGATTTCGCCGCTGGGACCGCGGTAGAGTTGGGCGTGCGCAGTGAGCGCGAGCAGCAAGGCGAGACCGCCAAGGATTGCCCTCACCCCCCAGCCCCCTCTCCCACCGCGTGGGAGAGGGGGAGTCGCCGCTCCCCTCGCCCGCGCCGCGGGCGAGGGGCCGGGGGTGAGGGCAAAATTCGCAATCCACGATAATCCGTTCTCATAACGCATATTCATACACCCTCCTCATATCTATTTACAGCCCCTTCTGCAGGATTAGTTCCTTCGCGCGCTCCACAGGGATACGCACCTTGCCTGTCGCCTCATCCACGATTTCATAGGTCGTGGTTTTGCGCACCTCCTCAGCGTAGAATCGCTCCCAGTCGCGCATGGGGAAGCCCTGCACGCGCGGCTCAGGGGGCAGCTGACGCTGGAACGCCTCGGGGCGCACTGACGGCAGGTCGGCGCGTTGATTAGGCATCACCCACTGCAGCACAATCCACGCAATAATCAGCGTCGCAATCATCGTGAAGAAGATGAGCGCGAGGAACTGCGTCATCCGCCCGACCGACAGGTCGCGCTCCTCATACGGCTCTTTCTGGATTAGCTCCAGCTCTTCCGGGTCCACAGGCTTCAACAGTTCCGCCATAATTTTTGCCTCCTCAGTGCGCCGCCTCCAGCAGGCGCGGCTCGTTCTTCGGCACAAGCGAGCGCTTGAGCAGGTTGCCCAGCATAAAGTAGAACCAGACGCCGCCCAAGCCCACAAAGGCTGCTATATCATAGAGGCTGATGCTCAGCGTTTCAGACCACATCGGCTTAATCTGCCAGAAGATGTCCACTACGCGAATCGCCAACACAATCATCACGCCGACCAGCAGCTGCTTCGGGATCCACTTCGTGCGCGGCGCAAGGAACCAGAAAAACGGAATGAAGAACTGAAAAATCGGAATCAGGTAGGCGATATACTGCCAACCGCCCGTGTTGCGCCGCAGATAGAACTGCGTGAACTCGTATAGGTTGCCTGAGTAGGTAATCAGCAGCTGCGAGAACGAGACATACGACCAGAACACGCACAGCGTGAACATGAAGTTGCCCCAGTCGCGGCGGTAGCCCTCGTAGCCCTCGTGGTATACTATTGGCTTATACAGGGGCAGGTCGCGCCACGACAACACCATATAGAGCGCGAGCGCCAGCGCGTTCAGTCCGAAGCCCGCAATCATAATCACGGCGTACATCGTGGAGAACCAGTGCGGCTGCAGCGACTGCCCCCAGTCGACCATCGCCAGCGTGAAGGTGAGCATGAACACCACGATGCCGAACGCGGCGAAGCCTGAACGCTGACGCGAGAGGAACTCCGCCCGAATGGGGTCGCCCGAGGCGTCCTCAGCGGAGGAGCCGTCCCAGAGCTTTTTGGCGAAGTACGCCCAGATGAGGATATACAGCACGCCCGCAATCGCAAAGCGCGGCTCGTTCAGCCAGGGGCGTTTCGCCTGCAGCACCGGATCCTGCGCGACAACCTCTTTGTGAGTCCACTCGAAGATGCCATGCGTGACGAACACATCGTACAGCACGGGCAGGAACGCAATCAGCATCACGGGCAGAATAAGCGTCGCGCCCGACTCGAAGATGCGGATCAGGGGCAGCCCCCACCGCCCGCGCACGGTGTGCAGCAGCAGAGTCAAGCCGAGGCAGCCGAGCGTTAGCCCCATCCAGTAGAAGAACGCCAGATGATAGCCCTGCATTGCGAGCTTGGCGTTGGTCGCCAAGCCCGTCGCCCAGACGACCAAGCCGAGTACGCCCAGCCCGAGCGCGATGGGGCGTCCCCGCGCGATGCGTTGCCGAACTTCCTGTTCCGAAAGCGCCGTTGTTGTCGCTGCCATGCCTAATTCTCCTGCACTATGTTTTGCGGTTGGCGTTGCGGCTTACGCGCCTGTTCCGCCGCCGCCAGCTTCTCGATGTCTTCTGGTCCCAAATCCTTCAGGTTCGCGTTCTGGCTCAGTTGCAGCACGCGCACATAGGCGGCGACCGCCCAGAGTTCCTCGTCGGTCATGCGCGAGCCGTAGCCGTACATAATGCCGAAGCCGTACTTGCCCGACGAGAAGAAGTAGCCGATGGGCTGTGTGAGCAGCTGCTCGCGCACGAGCGAGGGTACGGGGCGGGGCCACTGCCCGCGCAGCGCAATCATGCCTTGCCCGTCGCCTGCCCGTCCATGACACTGAGCGCAGAACACATTATATTTCTCCTGCCCCTTATTGAGAAACTCGCGGGTGAGTTTGACCTGCGGGGGCAGTTTGGTCAGCAGGTTGCCCTGTGCGTCTTTGCCCGTGATGAACGGGTCGTTGGGGTCTTGCAGTTTGCCGCGCGCGATGGTGTTGGGCGGCATGGGGCGCGAGCCGTCGCCGTAAATCTTGCCGTCGAAGCCCTGCACCGGGTCAGTCAGCGCGTAGAACGCGCTGTTGTCCTGCGCTTTGACTTTCTGTTGCACCCACATGTCGGTGCGGCAG
>CAYYCA010000031.1:6071-12398 GCA_964470265.1 uncultured Fimbriimonadales bacterium
CGCGCTGTTGTCCTGCGCTTTGACTTTCTGTTGCACCCACATGTCGGTGCGGCAGGCGGTCAGGGACAGGCACATAACCGCAAGCAGAAGTGCGAACCTCACCCCCCCAGCCCCCCTCTCCGTAAACGGAGAGGGGAGAGTTGCGCCTGCGTGTGCTGACCGCTCCCCCTCTCTGTTTACGGAGAGGGGGCAGGGGGGTGAGGTTTTCTGCCAAATCTTCCGTCTCATTCGGGCACCTCCGTAATGCTCAACGGGTTCAGCGACTGCAGGAACTGATACGCCTCGTCGCGGTTGAACTTCGGATCCTTGCTCTCGATGCACACGAAGAACCGATCCGTGCTGGCGCGGGCGAACTGCGGCACATTGAACACGGGATGGTAGTAGGTGAGCATGCGGTTGTAGATGTGCGTGCCGAAGAACGCGCCAAACGCCGCCGCCAGCACCATGCCTTCGAAGGTAATCGGGATGAAGTAGGGCCAGCTCAGCAGGTCGCGCCCGCCGACATTCAGGGGGTAATCCACAGTGCTCGTCCACACCTGCAGGCTGAATGCGCCGATGGCGCCGAGCAGCCCCATAATGAAGACCGTCCAGGGCACCTTCGCTTCTTTGACGCCCATCGCGGCGGTCAGCCCGTGGATGGGGAACGGGGTGTAGCAGTCGAACTTGCGGTAGCCTGCGTCGCGGGTGCGCCGCGCCGCCTCCAGCAGCTGCTCCGGCGTTTCAAACTCCGCCATCAGCCCATACAGTTTCGGTTCCGCTTCCACATGCGCCATTACTGACCACCTCCTTGCGGGGCGGGCGCAGTCGGCTTCGGCTCATGCGCAGGCGTCCCGCCGTGCCCGTTATGCCCGTGATAGAGCTTGTACCAGAGCTCCTTCAGCTCCGCCACCGCCAGCATGGGAATAAATCGCGCGAACACGAACATCATCATCACAAAGAAGCCAATCGTGCCCAAATAGAGCCACCAGTCGCTAATCGTCGGCGTATACATCCCCCACGCGGAGGTGAGGAAGTCGCGATGCAGGCTCATCACCACAATCACGAACCGCTCGAACCACATGCCGATGTTCACGATAATCGAGATGATGAACAGCACGAGCAGGTTCTGGCGAATCTTGGGCGACCAGAGCAACTGCGGCACAATCCCGTTGCAGAAAATCAACGCCCAGTACGCCAGCCAATAGGGACCAAAGAAGCGGTTCACCACCAGGAACTGCTCGAACTGGTTGCCGCTGTACCAGCCGAAGAACATTTCACACAGGTAACCGTAAAACACAATCCAGCCTGTGGCAAGCATTACCTTCGCCATCCAGTCGATGTGGTTCATCGTGATGTATTCCTGCAGCTTGGGATAGAGGATACGGAACGGGATGACGAGGGTCAGTACCATCGCGAAGCCCGAGAAAATCGCGCCCGCGACGAAGTAGGGCGGGAAGATGGTGACATGCCAGCCGGGCACAATCGAAATCGCGAAGTCTAACGACACGATGGAGTGTACCGATAGCACGAGCGGCGTGGAGAGTCCTGCGAGCAGTAGGTACGCCTGCTCCCAGCGCATCCAGTGAATCGCCGAGTTGCGCCAGCCGAGCGCGAAGATGCCGTTCACCACGCGCTGCAGGTGGGTTTTAGCGCGGTCGCGCATCTTCGCCAAGTCGGGAATCAGCCCCATGTACCAGAACAGCACGGAGACCGTGAAGTAGGTGGACACCGCCCACACATCCCACTCCAGTGGGCTGCGGAACTGCGGCCACATCGCCAGCCAGTTCGGGATGGGAAACAGCCAGTATGCGACCCATGGGCGTCCCGTATGGAACAGCGGGAAGATGCCCGCGCACATCACGGCGAAAATCGTCATCGCCTCGGCGAAGCGGTTAATCGACATGCGCCATGTCTGTCGCAACAAGAGCAGAATCGCCGAAATCAGCGTGCCTGCGTGCCCGATACCGATCCACCAGACGAAGTTGATAATCGCGAATCCCCACGCGACGGGCTGGTTGATTCCCCAGATGCCCAGCCCGACCGCCACGAGGTACACGAGCGCCATCAGCAGGGCGAACGCGCCGATGAAGCCCAGCCCGAACATAATCGTCCACGCCATCGGGTGGCGCTCCATCGGAATGCTGGTAATCTGCTCCGTGATGCGCTCGTAGGTCTGTCGCCCCTCGAACAGGGGGAACTCCTTGATTTCCGTCGGTTTAATGGTCTGTTGCATGGCTTGCCTCCGCGCCGCTCAGTTCAGGGTGTGGGTTATCGATTTTCGCGAGGTAGGTGGTGCGTGGGCGGGCGTTCAGCTCGCCCAGAATCGCGAAGTTGTGCGGTTGCTGCTTCATCTGGCTCACGCGGCTGTTCGGGTCGTTCATGTCGCCGAACACAATCGCTTGCGTTGGGCACGCCTGCTGGCAGGCGGGTACGACCTCGCCGTCACGAATACGGCGGTTTTCGCGCTTCGCCAGAATCCGCGCCTTGCTGATGCGCTGCACGCAGTAGGTGCATTTTTCCATCACGCCGCGCCCGCGTACCGTCACATCAGGGTTCTGCAGCAGCTGCAGCACGGGCGATTTCATATAGCTGTAGCGATAGAAGTTGAACCGTCGCACTTTGTAGGGACAGTTGTTGGAGCAGTAGCGCGTGCCCACGCAGCGGTTATAGACCATCGCGTTCAGCCCCTCGTGGTCATGCACGGTCGCTGCGACGGGACACACGAGTTCGCAGGGCGCGTTCTCGCACTGCATACAGGGGATGGGAACCTGATAGACCTTCGGGTTCTCCACCTTGCCCTTGAAGTAGCGGTCGATGCGCAGCCAGAGCATTTCGCGCCCGCGCATCACTTCCGTTTTGCCCACTACGGGGATGTTGTTCTCCGCCTGACACGCCGTCACGCACGCGCTGCAGCCCGTGCAGACCGTCGGGTCGATGACCATCGCCCACGCATAGCGATAGTTGTCGGGATTCTCGTAGCTCTCGTAAGTCCACCGCTCAGGATACATCGTCGGATGCTTGAGTTCATAGCCCTTACGGTGCGACTTGTTTTTCAGTTCGGGGTCTTGCTTGAACTCCTCCAGCAGACCCGTGAGGATAATCGGGCGATGATCGGTGCTGTCGAGCTTGTCTGGTTTGCGCGTGTCGATGAGGTGATGCTCTTCTGTTCGGGCGATGGGGTAGCGTTCGGCTTGCGGGATGACCTCTACGCCCGTGCGGATCCACGGCGCGTCGCTGGTGCGGATGAGGTAGGCGTCGAAGCCTGCGCCTGAGCCTTTGCTGCCCGCGCGGGTGCGCCCGTAGCCTAAATGCACTGTAATGCAGTCGTCGGCGTGTCCGGGAATGGGGTACGCCGCCACGCGCATCGCCTGACCGTTCACGCTGAGGGTCACAATCGGCGCGTCGCCCCGCACGAACGAGGCGTCCTCAAAGAACGCCCATGTGCCCTTGCGTCGCAGCCCCAGCTCTTCGAAGGTCTTGAGGCTCATGTAGGCGAGGTTGTCCCAGCACACGCGCGTGACGGGCTTGGGCAGCTCCTGCAGCCAGGCGTTGTTGGCAAACCGACCGTCGTACACCGTGGGGTCGGGCGCGAAGCGCACCTCGAAGGTCTTGACGCCTGCCTGCACGGGAGCGAGGTCGTAAATCGGCGATTGCACCACCAGCGGCGTCTGCTTCAGCGCGACCTGCTTCACGGGCTTTGCCGTGCGCGGCAGCACGCCGTCATGCACGCCCTTGCGCCACACGGCGTCAAACTGCGCTTCGGGCGCGAGCTTGGCGGCTTTCCAGTGGTCTTGCACCAGCCTGAAGGTTTCGGCGGGCGCGCCGTTCAGCTGCGCCATCAGCTCCAGTGCGCTGCGCGTGTTGGGGTACAGCGGGAAAATCAGCGGTTGCTGAATCGTGACTGTGCCGTCGAACGCGCGCGCGTCGCCCCACACTTCGAACGGGTGGCTTTCGGGCAGATGCCACACACATAGCGCCGCCGTCTCGTCCACATACATGCCATGATGCACCGAGAACGGGACTTTCGGAATCAGCTCCTTAAAGTTCAGGTCGGCGGGCGCGTTGTAGGCGGGGTTCACGCCGCCCAGCATAATCAGCACCTCGACGGCGTTGTTTTTCAGGTCGTCAGCGAGTTGCTTGATGTCCTGCATGTGCAGGGTGGGCTTCTCTTCGGGCGGGGCGGTGAACACAACCGTGCGCCCGAGGTTGCCTAAGTGGGCGTTAATCGCGTGCGCCATCGCGTGGACGGCAGGCGGTTGCGCCTCGCCCACGACCACGAGGCTCTCGCCCTGATGCGCCACGAGGTCGCCCGCGGCGATTTGCGCCCACTTCTGCTCGGTTTCGGTGAGTTCGCCCTCGATGGTCGCCTGCACGGGCGCGTTGACGAGCCGCGCGATTTCGTACAGCAGGCGGGCGATTTTGCTGGAGCGGATGGGCAGATGCTCGTCCGCCGTCATGCCCGTCACGGTGAACATCGGCTCGGCGACATAGAGGCGGTTCATTTCGGTCTGCCCCGCGCGGATGCGCCTGCCGTCGGCGAACTCGCGGGCGTAGCGCACCGCGCCCGGCTCGCTGTAGAGGAAATCGCTATCCAGCGCGACAATCACCTTCGCGTTGCGCAGGCGGTAGATGGGGTTGAGCCACTCGCCGAACGCCAGCCGCGCCCCCTCGTACACATTGTCGCGGTGGATGGGTTCGTACTGATACCACTTCGCCTGTGGATAGGTCTGCAGGAACTTTTGGATTTGCGCCGCGAGCGCGGGGGAGACGACGCGCCCTGTGAGCAGGCGGATGCCCGCGCCGCCTTTGGCTGCCTGCTGCCCCAGCGCGTTCTGGATGTCGGCTTCAAACGCGCGCCAGGTTTCCGGGCGTCCAAAGCGCAGCACGGTCTGCGAGCGGTCAGGGTCGTACAAATCTAAAATCTGCGCCTGTGTGATGGCATCAGTCGCCCCCAGGCTCGTCGGGTGGTCGGGGTTGCCCTCCAGTTTGACGGGGCGTCCCTCGTAGACGCGCCCCAGTACGCCAATCGCGTAGCCGTTTGTGAGAACTGCCGTCGCGTAGTAGTTCGACACGCCCACGATGCGATCTGTGGGCGTCTTCGGGCGCGAGATGACCGGTCCCTGCGGCTTGTAGCCACACGCCGACAGCCCTGCCAGCGCCATCGACGCGCCCATCAGCTTCAGGAACTGCCGACGGCTCACAAAGTCGCCCAGCGGCGCCGCCTGACGCGGGAACTCCTGCTTCAGAATCTCCTCAAACTCAGGCGTCCCTTCCAGCTCGTTCAGACTCCGCCAGAACTGCTCGCCTGCGCCCTGCTGCGTCCCGTTGCGTTTCGCTTCCATCGCTCCTCCTTACCGATGGCAAATCGAGCAGTCGCTCAGCTGCTCTTTATGGATGTTGTAATGCTTCACCAGCAGTTTGCCCAGCTCCAGCTGGTTTCTGGGAATACTGTTCGGGTCATAGGGGATGCCGTACTTGTCCAGCATCGCCTTCATCTCTTCTTCGGAGCGGGGCGTCTTGTAATACATATTGAAAACTTCCTCTTTCGGGCGGATGTGCTGTTCCGGGTTGCGGTGGCAGTTCAGACAAAACTGCATCGAGAAGGGCTGCGATTTATGCGTGAGGTGCATCTTCTCGATTCCGCCGTGGCACGAGGCGCAGCTAATGCCCTTGTTCACATGCGCGCTGTGGTCAAAGTAAACGAAATCAGGCAGATTGTTCACCTTGTTCCACACGAGGGGTTTCTCGTTGTTGTAGCTATCGCGCACGGGCTGCAGCAGCGGGCTGTTCGTCCAGATTTGCGAGTGGCAGGTCATACACACTTCAGTGGACGGCACGCCCGCATGCGCCGATTGTGTCACGGACCAGTGGCAGTAGCGGCAGTCGATGCCCAGTTCCTCGTAGTGGTGCTTGTGGCTGAAGGGGACGGGTTGGTCGGGGGGTTCGCCGACTTTCGTCCACCACGGGGAGCGCGTAATCGCCGAGCCGCCAACTGCCAGCCCCACGATTGCCAGCAAGCCGCCTACCACAACCACACGCGCTATCGTATTATGATGACGCCGAAAGACCTGTGCCATAACGGTCACCTCGTAAGGTTAGCGTGGGATTCGACAGGAGTGTGAAAAACTCCTGCCATCTCGCGTTTGTGATAAAATGCACAAACTTAGCCACGCTAAGCATTTTTTCCATAGCGAATCGCTGTAGGGAGGGCTTGCGTAGGGGAGCAGGCGTCGTTGCCTGAATCGCCTGCGCAAAACCTCCGCTGAGGCATATAATACCTGATAATCGGGCGCGTTGTCAAGGGATTCAAAGGCTGAGTTTGTGAATGGTTTCACGGAGTTTGGGGGC
>CAYYCA010000032.1:0-7461 GCA_964470265.1 uncultured Fimbriimonadales bacterium
GTAGGACGCCCAGTCAATTATACCTGTTGAGTCAGCGTCGCCTCAGTGCCCGTAGTGGCGAGGTTTCGCGCAGCAACCGCGCTCTGTCGGTTTCGGCGAGTTTGGCATAATGGCGCAAGGAACGGTCATCCGTGTGCCCGACGGCGTCCCGCACCACCTCTGTCGATGCGCCTAACGCCAACCGCAGGGTTATAGAAGTCGCCCGCAGTCGATGCGCATACACGCGCTCGCCCAGCGCGTCGCTGAGTCGTCTGAACACACATCGAACCGCGTTCCCTGTCATCACACCCCCGCCGACACTGCGCCAAAGCAGGTCGTTAGGGTTCAGGCGCGTGCCCGTGCTGAAGGTGAACGCCCGCAAATAGGCGCGAATGGCTTGCTGGGTTTCGCCCGTCAAATAGACGCTGTGAAAGCGGTTCCCCTTTTGGCGCACTACCACCACGCCCGTGTGGGCATGCTCGACGGTCATCTGCAGCAGCTCAGCGCGGCGTAGCCCTGTATCCAGAGCGCATACCACTAAGGCGCGGTTGCGCTTGTCTACCCAGCTGTTGCCCTGAAACGCCTGCAGCACGCGCTGTATCTGCTCGACGCTCATGGGTTGGGGGTTCGGCGCGGGCGGTTTGGGCAAGTCGCCTGGGCGCACGATGGACGCCATCAGTCCCTCTTCAGCGCACCACTTCAAAAACCGTCCCACCACGCTTGCTATACCCCGAACCGTCCACTCAGCGAAGTCAGACTGCCTCAGCGCATGCAGGAACCGTAGCCATTCGCGCCTTGACAGCTGCTCCAGCGTGTGGAGGTTGTGAGCGTGGCAGTAGCGCACGAAGTGCTGCATGAGGTAGTGCGCTTGCTGGGCGGTCTGGGCGTTGCGGACGGCGTGGAGGTGGAGCAGGTACTCTGCTGCTGCCTCTTGAATTGCCACGCCCGCGTGGGGTATACTACCGTTGCTGTCGCTTAACATTGCATGCAAGCGGTCAGCAGGGCGTTGTTGACTGACTCGTTGGTCAAAAAATGCCCATTTTTGAACCTGAGAAGCGTGGGGCGGTAGCT
Organism: uncultured Fimbriimonadales bacterium; assembly: GCA_964470265.1. Taxonomy (GTDB): domain Bacteria; phylum Armatimonadota; class Fimbriimonadia; order Fimbriimonadales; family GBS-DC; genus GBS-DC. Next base: position 1,051 of record CAYYCA010000032.1, read on the forward strand.
CAGCTGGGAGAGCGCTTGCATGGCATGCAAGAGGTCGGCGGTTCGAATCCGCTCCGCTCCACCAAACGCGCGTGCGCAGTTAGCTCAGAGGTAGAGCACTTCCTTGACGTGGAAGGGGTCGGAGGTTCGAATCCTCCACTGCGCACCATTTTCTTTCGGGGCGTGGCGCAGTATGGCTAGCGCGCCTGCTTTGGGTGCAGGAGGTCCCCGGTTCGAGTCCGGGCGCCCCGACCATTACTTGCGGCTGCGCTGCTTTGCGTCCACAATCACCCCGTCGAAAATCGCCACATTCGATTTCACTTTGCAGTCGCGCCCAACGACACAGCGCACCAGCATCGTGTCGCGCATCACGGTCGCGCCGTCCCACAGGATACTTTCCTGCACGACCGCGCCTTCCTCCACCACACAGCCCTCGCCAAGCACGCTGTTTTCCAGCACCTTCGCGCCCGATTCAATGCGCGCCCCCGAACCAATCAGCACGGGGTAGCCGATTTCGGCGTCTTCAGCGATCTCCACATCCTCGCCAATCCAGACGAACTTGCGCTGCTCGGGATAAGGCATCTGAATCTGCACGCGCCCCGCTAAGGCGTCCCAGTGTGCCTGCTGGTAGGTCTTCAGGTTGCCCACATCCTTCCAGTAGCTGGAGGTCAAAAAGCCGTACAGCGGCAATTTGCGCTCAATCAGCAGGGGGAGCAGGTTCTTGCCGAATCCGTAGGGCGCGCCGCGCGGAATCAGCTCCAGCGCGTCAGGCTCCAGCACATAAATCCCGATATTCGCGGCGTTGGAGAAAATCATCTCGCCCTTCGGCTTCTCCAGGAACCGCGTGATGCGCCCGCGCTCGTTCAGCAACGCGATGCCGTACTCCGACGGGTCTTCCACCAGCGAGAGCGCAATCGTGCAGAGCGCCTTTTTCTCTTTGTGGAACTTGATCAGGCGCGTGAGGTCTAAGTCGGTCAAATCGTCGCCGCCAATGACGATAAAAGTGTCGTCAAAAAAGTCCTCGCAGCGTTTCACACTCCCGGCATCGCCCCAGAGCTGCTCCTCTTCCGAGTAGTGGATTTGCACGCCCCAGCGCGAGCCGTCGCCGAAGTAGGCTTTGATCTGGTCGCCCAGATAGTGCAGGTTGACCATAATCTCGGTGAAGCCGTGCTGCTTGAGGAGATTGATGAGGTGTTCCATGACGGGGCGGTTCACGATGGGAACCATCGGTTTGGGCAGGGCGCGGGTGAGGGGGTCTAAGCGCGAGCCGACCCCCGCCGCGAGAATCATCGCCTTCATACTGCTATGACCTCCGATTGCGTGAACTCCAGCACGCTCTCCGCTGCGAGCGCAAGTTGATCCTCGGTCAGTTCCGAGTGAACAGGCAGCGACAGCACTTCCTGCGCCGCGCGTTCCGCATGCGGGAAATCGCCTTCACGGTAGCCGAGAAACCGATAGGCGGGCTGCAGATGGAGCGGCAGCGGATAGTAGACCGCGCTCTCCACGCCGCGCTGCCGCAGATGCTCGCGCAATGCGTCCCGATGAGGCGTGCGTATCGTGAACTGATGATACACATGGTAATTATAGGGACGAACAGCGGGCAGCTGGAGGGGCGCATCGGCGAGTAGGGTGCGATAGAGCGTCGCGTGATAGCGTCGCCGCTCGGTCCACTCGTGGAGATGGCGCAGTTTCGCCCGCAGTATCACGGCTTGCAGCTCATCGAGGCGCGCGGTGTAGCCGATGTCTTCGTAGTAGTAGCCGCCGTTCATCCCGTGCACGCGCAGGCTGCGTACCTTGTAGGCGATTTGCTCATCGTTCGTGATGACCATGCCGGCGTCGCCTGCCGCGCCGATGTTCTTGGTCGGGAAGAAGCTCAGCGTTGCAGCGTGCGCAAACGCGCCAATCGGCTCCTCGTAATGGCGCGCGCCAATCGCCTGAGCGGCATCCTCAATCAGCCACAGCCCATAGCGGTCAGCAATCGCGCGCAGCGCCCGCATCTCCGCCGATTGCCCATACAGGCTCACGGGCAAGATTGCCCGCGTGCGCGGGGTAATCGCCGACTCCACTAAAAGCGGGTCTAAATTGTAGGTTTCGGGGTCGATGTCCACGAACACGGGAACCGCGCCGAGCTGCACAATCACTTCAGTTGTGGAGACGAAGGTGAAGGGCGTCGTGATGACTTCGTCGCCTGGCTGCACCCCCACGGCGCGCAGCGCCAGTTTCAGGGCGTCCGTGCCCGAACTCACGCCGATTGCAAAGCGGGCGTTGCACGCCTGCGCAACCTCTTGCTCCAACGCCTGCACATGCTCGCCCAGAATATAACGCCCGCTCGCCAGCACCTCCAGAAGCGCGGGTTCGAGTTCATCTCGAATCCGACGGTACTGGCTGCCTAAATCCGCCATCCTGACTTGCAAGTCGAATCGTCCTCCTTGGTCTAAACTGAGGTATAGTATACCCGCTGTTCAATTTGGAGGTGTCTAACGATGGCTTCGATTCGGGAGTTACTGGAACAGAGCATGCTGATGGGGCTGGGCGCGGTGTCGCTCACGCGTGAGACGGCGCAAAACCTCGTAGACGAAATGGTCAAGCGCGGGCAGGCGCAACGCGAGGAAGCGAACGAAATGGTCGAGCAGCTGCTCAAGCGCGGTGAGAAGGAGCGCAACGCCTTGCGCAAACTCATCCGCGACGAGGTGCAGGAAGTGCTGAAAGAGCTGCAGCTGCCCACCCACGCTGACATGAAATCGATCGAGAAGAAACTCGACGCAATCCTGCACAAGCTGGAGGCTCACCCTCAGGAGTAAGCGATGCGCCCTCTTACGCGGCGCGTACGCAGCCTGCAGCGCTATCGGCAGGTCGTTAGCGTCTTGGCGCGGCACGGCTTCGGCGGCGCGCTGGAGTATTTGAGCGTCCACCGACGGCTCTCGCTCACCAAAGGCGAGCTGCGCCCGCCTGAAGAACCCCTCGAATCGCCCGCGCAGCACCTGCGCGCCGCGATGGAAGAACTCGGACCTACCTTCATCAAACTCGGACAGATTCTCAGCACGCGCTCCGATATTCTGCCTGAACCGTTCATCGAGGAGTTGCGCAAACTGCAGGATAATGCGCCTGCCGAGCCGTGGGAGACGATGCGCCCCGTTATCGAATCCGAACTCGGACGCCCCCTCGAAGAGGTGTTTGCCTGTATCGATCCTGAACCTCTTGGCGCAGCCTCGCTCTCGCAGGTCTACGCTGCGAAACTGCTGGACGGAACCCCTGTGGCAGTAAAAGTGCAACGCCCCAACATTCGCGAGACGGTGGAGCTGGATTTGGAGATCCTGCACGACCTTGCGAGCCTTGCCCAGCGCACGCAGTTCGGCGAACTGTACGACCCCGAAACCGTCGCCGAGGACTTCGCATTCACCCTACTGAACGAACTCGACTATCGGCGCGAGGTGCGCAACGCGGAGCAGTTCCGCCGCAACTTCGAAGCGGAGGCGGAGATTTGCATCCCGCAGTTTTTCACGGAGTATTGCACTGAACGCCTGCTGGTGATGGAACGGCTGCAGGGGATTAAGGTGGACGATGTGGACGCTTTGCGTGCGGCGGGGCACGACACGCGCGAAATCGCTCTGCGCGCCTCGCGCCTGATTATCAAGGAGGTTCTCGAAGACGGCTTTTTCCACGCCGACCCCCACCCGGGCAACTACCTGATTCTGCCCGACGGACGAATCGGCGTGCTGGACTTCGGGATGGTGGGCGTGCTGAACGACGACGACCGCCTGAACCTTGCCCGCCTCTATATCGCGATTATTCGGCAGGATACCCATGCGATTTTGAATGTGTTCGCTCGGATGGGCGCATTCACGCGCTTCACTGACCGCCAGAAACTCGCCCGCGCCGCCGAGCGCATCGTCAACAAGTATCGCGGGCGCACCCTCAAAGAGAGCCGATTCACCGAGTTCTGGAACGACCTGACCGAGCTGTGTCGGCATTATCATCTGCGCCTACCGAGCAACCTGTGGCTGGTGGGCAAGACGCTCGCGATGCTGGAGGGCATCGGCAGGCAGTTAGACCCCGACTACGACCTGTTCGCGGTCTCCAAGCCGTTCGTGCGCCAGCTGAGTAAGACGGCGTGGCTCCCCACGCTGAGTATGCAGGACTTGGTGGAGCAGGTCGACACATGGCGCTACCTGCTGCGCGAGATGCCTGCGATGCTAATGCAGTGGCTGCAGAGCGTGGAGCGCGGGAAAGTGCCGGTGGAGGCGCAAATCGGCGCGACGCAGGAGACGCTCGACCGCCTCGATGCGATGATTACGCGCCTGTCGCTGAGCATGCTGGTCGCGGCGTTTATCGTGGGGCTGGCGCTGCTGTTGCCTGCCACGCGCGACATCCCCTTTGGCGCGACGCTCACGATTATTGGCTTCATCGGGGCAACTGTACTGGGCGTGTGGCTGATGATTTCCATCCTGAAGAAGAAGCATTAGCTCTCATCGAGTAGAATCTTCCCTGCGATGAGCCTTTCACAGAGTTACTTCGAGCGCATCCGCGCTCAGATTGCGGAGCTGGAACGCCGTTCACTACCGGCGATTGAGCGCGCCGCCGAAGTCTGCGCGGAGTGCCTGCTGCGCCGCGGCGTGATTCATGTATACGATACGGGACATCTTGTCTCCCGCGAGCTGATTAATCGAGCAGGCGGACTGGCGGCGTTCAGCCCGCTCCAGTTTGACCTGCAGGTCACGAACACAAATCCCTATCGCGAGGCGCAGGGCGTGGGCGCACAGACCACCCCCGAAACCGTGCGCTGTATCGTGCAGGCGGCGCTGGATCGTAGCCGTGTCGCCTCAGGCGATGTGCTGATTATCGGCAGTGTGTCGGGCAAGACGCCGTTCCCTGTGGAGCTGGCGTTGCAGGCGAAAGGGCGCGGCGTGTTCACGATTGGGCTGACCGCGCTGGACTACTCCTCGAAGCTGCAGTCAGAGCATGCCTCGGGCAAGCGACTGTTCGAAGTGGTAGACCTCGTAATCGACAACGCCGCGCCCTATGGCGATGCGATGCTCTCGCTTGAGGGGGTGGAGACGGCGTTTTGCCCCGCGTCGGGGATTGGCGCAGCCGTTGCGCTCTGGGCGGTCGTCGCCGGAATCGTCGAGCGGATGGCGGCGGCAGGCAGCCCTCCCACCATCCTTGCCAGCATCAACCGCCCCGACGGAATGGAGCGCTATAAGCAGACCATCGAGTATTACAAACAGCGAGGCTACTGAAATGGAGAGCAAACCGAAACTGGTGCTATTTGTGTGTGTCGGCAACTCGTGCCGCAGCCAGATGGCGGAGGGCTTCGGCAACCACTATGGGCAGGGCAAGGTGGTCGCCTTTAGCGCGGGTACCGCGCCCTCAGGTAGAGTGCATCCGCTCGCAATCGAAGCCATGCGCGAGGTTGGTATCGATATCTCGCGCCAGACCTCCAAAAGCGTGCATGAGTTCGACATCACGCAGTTCGATGCGGTGGTGAGCCTGTGCGACGCCCGCACCGATGAACTCTGCCCCGCAACCTATATGGGCGTGCAGGAGCACTGGAACATCCCCGACCCTATCGGGTTGCCGATGGATGAGTTTCGCCGCGTGCGCGGCATGATTGAAGAGCGCGTGAAGGCGCTGATTCAACGACTTACCAGCGATGCCTGAGCGGAAACGAGTCGTGATTGCGAGCCACAATCGTTCCAAGTCGCGCGAGATTGAGCAGCTCCTGTACGCGGGACTGAGCGACCTGCCCGTCGAGATTCGCCTGCTGGCAGACTACCCTGACGCGCCGCCCCCGCCCGAAGAGGACGCCGATAGTTATGTGGGCAACGCGGTTATCAAAGCGCAGGCTTGCGCGGCGTTCACACAAGCGATTAGCCTCGCTGACGACGCAGGGTTGGAGATCGACGCCCTGAATGGGCAGCCCGGCATGTATTCCCGTCGTTTCGCAGGCGAGGACACTCCCTTTCCCCTGAAGATGAGCATCTTGCTGGAAATGCTCAAGGACATCCCCGCGGAGCGACGCACGGCGCGTTTTCGTTGTGCGGTCGCGATTGCCATCCCATCGGGCGAGGTTTACACTTTCGAGGATACGCTCGAAGGGCGGATTGCAGACGCGCCGCGCGGGCAGGCAGGGTTCGGTTATGACCCGATTTTTTATGTGCCCTCGCTCGGCTGCACCTTAGCGGAACTGCCCTCGGAGTTTAAGAACCGTATCAGCCACCGCGCCCAGGTTATGGGGCGGGCGATTCCGAAGCTGCGCGCGCTGCTGACCGAGAGCGCTTAGGCAACGACTTCTGAAACTGATCTAGGCTCTCAACGGTCGCCGAAGCCTCCGAAAGCCTCTGAAGCGTCTCGATATCTTTGATTCGACTCACCGCGCGTTTCAGGGGAGTGGGAACCTTACCAAAGCGCGCCCTGAGGACATTCAGAATCGCC
>CAYYCA010000032.1:7561-12373 GCA_964470265.1 uncultured Fimbriimonadales bacterium
TGCAAGCCCTGTTGCAAGCCCTGCTGCAAGCCTTGCTGTAAGCCCTGCTGCAAGCCCTGACGGAGTCCTATGCGCTCCGCGGCCGAAATGAAAGGCGACTGCTTCTCGCGCTTGTATTCCTCCAGCAGTTCCTCGTACTGCTGCTCAAAAATCTCAGGCAGGCTCATAATCCCCTCCAGGAGTTCATCCAGATAAACGATGACCGATTCATTATACCCACGCTCCCGCGCTAAGATTGCCAGATGTCGTCGTGCTTCGAGGCGCAGGTCAGGGTTCCCTTCGGTCTCCTGCGCCCGAAGGAATGCCAGAAACAGCAGCGCGCATGGGTTGTTGCTCTGCTCCAGCGCCTGTGGGTCGAAGTCCAGTAGCTTGACGCTGACGAACTCGAACTGCAGGCGGCAACCCGCCATTTCGTACACGAACCGTTGCGGACGCCAGCGCGGATTCCTGTCCACCAGCAACGCGATACATACGATAGGCAGGTCATACTGCAGGTAGAGCCGCGCGAAATATCGGAACATCCGCTCGGGAAACAGCGCGTCGCGCACTGCCTGCACCTCGATGTGTATCAGGATAAGCCGCGCCTCGCCTGTCTTGAGCTGCACGCGAATCAGCATATCGACCAGCAACCGCTTGCGCCGTTTGGGACGAATTGGCTGCAGCTCCTTATCCAGAAACACTGGCGGCACGCTCCAGTCGATCATCCCATGCAGCGTCGGATGGAGCAATAGAATGAACCCCTCCAAAAACCGCTGCGCCAGCTGCTTCCACCAGGCGTCAAACAGTCCGCTCTGCATGCGCTGTCGATTCACACTGCTGTTAGAATTTCCTGTTGCGCGGATTGGGAGCGAAGAGGTACACTCTTGGCGAGGCGATGGATCAAGGGTTCTCGTTGGAAACGCTATTACAACATTTAGGCGAGGAGGAGCCGTTTCCGTATGGCTCCGTGACGCCGCCGATTGTGCAGACTTCGCTGTTCACTGCCCGCACGCTGCGCGAACGCAACGCCCTGCAAGGACGCAACGAGTTCGGCTACACCTACACCCGTAACGATAACCCCACCGTGCGCCTTGCCGAGCAGAAACTCGCTGCGCTGGAGGGCGTGGAGGACGCGCTCTGCTTCGGCTCAGGCATGGCGGCGATTGCGTCCGCAATTCTCACTTTCGCTGAGAGCGGGGCGCATGTAATCTGCGTGAACACCGCCTATCCGCCGACGCGCACGCTGCTGGAAGCGTGGCTGACGCGCTACGGCGTGCAAACGACCTTCGTTTCGGGCGAGTGCGTTGAAGAATTTGAGCAGGCGATTCAGCCCAACACGCGCCTTATCTATCTCGAAAGCCCCTCCAGTCTCTATTTTCGGTTGCAAGACCTGCGCGCGGTGAGTGAGCTGGCGCGGGCGCGCGGGATTCTGACCCTGTGCGACAACAGCTGGGCGACGCCCATCTTTCAGAACCCGCACGCACTGGGCGTAGACCTTGTGTTGCACAGCGCGAGCAAGTATCTCGGCGGGCACAGCGACCTGCTGGCGGGCGTCGTGGCAGGGCGCAGGGAACTCATCGAGCGGGTTCGCCAGACGCGCGAGCTGCTGGGCGGGATTCTGGAGCCGTTCAGCGGCTGGCTACTGCTGCGCGGACTGCGCACACTGCCCATGCGGATGGAGCGCGCCCACAAGAGCGGACTGCAGGTCGCCGAGTGGTTGGCGGCTCAACCTGCCATTGCGAAGGTTAATCATCCGGGCTTGCCCACCCATCCGCAACATGTGCTGGCGCGCGCGCAAATGCGCGGCTACAGCAGTCTGTTCAGCTTCGAGACCGTTCCCATCACTGAGGAGCAAGCCTACGCGTTCGCAGATCGCCTGCGCCTGTTCCGATTCGGGTGCAGTTGGGGCGGCTATGAGAGCCTGCTGCTGGGCTGGGCACAGGGCGAAGCGGACGCGCAGGGCAAATCGTCGTGGCTGTTCCGCATCTATGTGGGGCTGGAAAACCCCGACGATTTAATCCGCGATTTGCAGGGGGCAATCGATGCGCTAACGCCGTAGCGTCGGCGGGGACGCCGACGCTACGGGATTAGAACCGCCCCTGCACGAACTCGCTGATGGCGCGAGGCGTGTTCGGGTCGAAGCCGACCACATCGAGCATGCCCGCGTCGTCGGGGTGCGCGATGCTGAACGGATTCGCCAGCATGCCAACCACCACCAGCCGCGCCGGGATGCCCATCGCCTCGCGATAGCGCCACAGCGCCTCAGCAGGATACACATCGCCCCACCAAGTCTCCGAGTCGGTGTAGATGACGAAGGCGTCCGCCTCGATACGGTTCTGCAACGCCCACAGCATCGGCAGGGCGCAGTCGGTCGCGCCGAAGTCCAGGCTATCCAGATAGTGAATCGCCTGCTCCAGTCGCATGGTGGGCTTCAACTTCAGAGGCATTAGCTGGTGGCTGAAGCCGACCACATGCGCCTCGCGCTCGGCGTTTAGCGTGACCAGCGCGAGCGCGGCAGTCGCCGCGCGCGGCGTCAAGCCAACTACGCCGCCTACCTGCCCCCAGCCCATCGAGCCAGAGATATCCAGCGCCAGCACGATGCGCTTGCCCGTCGGCTCGACATGCGCAAAGGTCGCATAGAACGCCGCGTTCAGCGCGTCCACAATCGCGGGCACAGGCGTCCATACGCCATCGCCGCGCATGCCACGCCCCTGATTGTAAGTGAGCAAGGCGGCAAGCACCTGCAGCGGATGGACACGCGCCTTACGCAGCCGCTCGGCGTTCGTCAACTGCGCGACGACATGGCGCGTGGCGTCGCTGGTCTCGGTCAGCAGTCCCACGCGCGTCATCGTCGCCAAGTTGCGAATCAGTGCGGTCATCGGCATCTGCTGAAGCAAGGCGTCCCACACTTCGGCGTGGGTGAGCAGCTCGGTGGGCACCACCTCGCGCGGCAGCGCGTGCGCTCGAATCAGGTCGGCTGCGCGTGCAGGAGTCACATCGGGCTGACGCAGCTGCTCGATTGCCTCCAGATACGCCCGCGTCTCGTCGGGTAGTTCGGGCGCAATCTCGCGCGCGACGATGTAGCGGAACAGCGCGTTGCGCTCGGGCGTGTCCGCCTTCGGGTGCGCCAGTCGCAACAGGTCGCGATGCGCCCAGCCGCCTCGCTGCTGGTACTTGGTGACCTGATATGCCAGCTCGCGCAGGTCGCGCCGCAGGTACCACTGGGCGACAGCGCGTCGCAGCCCGCGTCCCCAACCGCGCAGTTGCGTGATGTAGTCCACGAAGGTGAACAGGTGGGTTCCCGTGCGCACGATGCGCGGCATCGCCTCCAACGCGAGTGCGCGGGTTTGGGGCTTGCCCATCTCCATCGCCAGCGCCAGCGTGAACAGCGCAGGGTCGTTCTTGTAGGCGCGTCCCTGCTCGCTGATTTCGGTGGTTCGCTCAATTGCGTAAGCAGGGTCGCTGTGTAGCAGCTCCAGCGTCGCCTTCGCGTTGTCCAGCGTCAGCTTCTGCTCCGATACATAGTAAGTGCCGCCCTCCGTTCCGAGAATCAGGAACCTGTCCAGTTGCTGGCGCGGCTCCAGTCGGTAGGCGAAGCCGCCCGCGTAGTTGCGCTCCTGACCCGGCAAGGGGGTCGTCATCGTGCGCGGAGTGCGCAGCCTTGGAACTCGCATCGTTTCACGCTCCTTGAGTTTTTGTAGGAGGCGGGGGAGGGGAATTGAACCCCTGTCAGCTGTTCAGGCTGACTTTACCCAGTGAACGATAACCATCCCCGTCCGACCCGCGGATAAGTTGTCGGCGACGGCGCAATCGCGCCTCAAACGATAACCGTCAGCCTCCGACCCGTGGATAAGTTTGTGGGGACGGCTTCCCCCGCACTCCTGTTCCCCCTGCCAGCGCAAGGGGACAGTTGCTTAAACGGGAAAGGGAATGGAAAAGTTCCCACTTTTGCGTTGCTAATCCAGCAGCGGCGTGAAATCCATCTGCTCCAGATGCGCCGTTAGCCGCTCCAGAAACGCCAAATGGAGCCGCTCGGTGGAAAGATGTTCGTCTTCGTAGCCCACACTGATATTGGTACACTCCGCGCTGCCGTACTGTTTGAAAATCGCAGAATCGGTGAACCGTCCAGTGTCGTCAGGCGCGTAGTCGCCGCCGAGCAAGCGAGCGAGTTTCCACGCGAACTCGTCGGAGCAGGTGCGACCCGTGCGCTGGTGTGTGATGACCGAGCTATACCCCCTACGGTCAAGGCTAATCACCACGCGCGGCAGCGCATCGCGATGCGCCTCGCAGAACTCTCGGCTGCCTATGCCCCCAACCTCCTCGCCTGTCGGCGCGAACAGCGTCAGGTCAGAGCGAACGGACGCAAGACGATAGAGGATTATTAACCCTGCCGTGTCGTCCGCGCCGATATTGTGGTTTCCATCGCCCAACAGAAAATCGCCCTCCACGCGCAGCGTGTTCTCACCCGCCTCGCCCCGAGTGTCGATATGCGCCGTGAGGAACAGCTCGCGATTCGTTCCCCAGCGTATCACGCCACCCTGACACGGCGTGAACCCCACCGACTGGAGCAGTTCCACCACATGGCGCTCGTACTCCGAGCCATAGGGGCGTCGGTAGCGATGAAACTCTAAGGTTAATTCGAGAAAGGATTGTGTATAGGTTCTCATATACTGATTATACCTTTCATGAAGGGATTGCAGAAAATCTGCCAAACATATCCGTCAGGTTATCCTCTCTGGTCAGGCTTCTAATACCGATTGAGGTTTCAAGTAGTGCAGATCGTCGGCGGGACGCCGACGCTACGCGAAGCCGTTCGTAGCGTCGGCGTCCCGC
>CAYYCA010000033.1:0-12342 GCA_964470265.1 uncultured Fimbriimonadales bacterium
CTCCACACGATGCGCGGCGCGTGCTTGTACGCCTCGTACTGCGCCGCCACGCCCGCCTCCTCTGTGCGCCCTTTATGCAGCCACAGGCGGTAGCGAAAAGTGAGCGTGTTGCCCTTTTTGAGGGTGTAGTCGCCCTCGCCTTTGGGCGTACCGGGCACGAAATCATGCACGCCGAACGGGTTCACGGCGAACAGCCCATAATCGCGCACATGCCAGTAGGTGGGATGGCGCAGGTTGGCGGGATGGTCGAAAATCGCGATGCCGACAATCTCGCCGTCCACGGGTCCCGTGTAGTCGCACCATGGCGCGCGTTTGCCCCACGCCTCGCGGTCGCGTTGCCCCGCGGCGTTCACAATCTGCCCGCCAGCGTTGCGCGTGACCTCCATGCTGCTGGCGACGCGCACGCCGAAGGTTCCCTCCTTCGTGTCGCCGAACTTCACATCAGTCTCAAGGGCGGTCAGCGCAACGGTGTAATCGATCCAGCGCGATTCGGGGGTGTGATAGCAGATGACCTCCGTCGTCTCGCCGAGCAAGGGCTTGCCGTCAGGCGCGCGCCACTCGTTCCGAGCCACCCAGCGCGCTAACACGGGACCCGACTCCACCTGCTCCAGCGACAGATGGACAATCGTCCCCTTGCCGCTGCCTTCCGTCCAGAAGTCCACGCCGTTCACCTCGCCGTGCGTGAACCAGATTGAGCGGTGGTGGGGATGGTCGGTCGTCTCGCCCGCGACGCGCTGCATCGGGAAGTGGCGCGTGATGGGCTTATCGTTCGGACCCATTACAGGATAGAGATACGGCTTGGGCGCGCCGCGAAACACATAGGCGATAAACGGCTTGCCCTGATAGCGAATCTGGAGCGCGTTCTCGGTCTGCGCGTGCTGGAACCCCTCCGCTGGGCGTGGATGCGGGCGCACGCTGTAAATCTTGGTCTTTCCACGCGCCAGTTCGGGTTCAATCCACGCGAGGTAGCGTTTCCCATCGATTTGCACGACCTGCGCCGGGATAAACTCGGTTCCTCGTTGGAGCGCGGCGGGTTCGCGGGGGGGCATGCCGCGCACTTCTGCCCAGAGGGGCGTCTGACGGTACTCCGCCTGAGTCGCGTGAATCGATAGACGCATCGGCTCGGTCTCCTCCTGCATGGCGACGGGGATTATACCTCGTAGCGGGTATACTCTCCCCCGTTATGGCAGTGGCGGTGGTGTTTCCAGGGCAGGGCGCGCAGCGTCCAGGGATGGGACGCGAACTGTACGAACGCAGCGCCGCCGCGCGCAAGGTGTTCGAGATTGCCAGCGCGTTCTCCGGACGCTCCTTCACCGAGCTGTGCTTCGAGACCGACGAGGAGACCCTCAAACGCACCGAGAACGCGCAGCCCGCGCTGCTGGTGACCTGCTACGCGGCGTGGGAGGCGTTGCGCGAAGCGGTTCCCGAATTCAAGCCCGATTATGTCGCGGGGCACAGCGTCGGCGAGTACCCCGCGCTCGCCGCGTCAGGCGTGTGGACTTTTGAGGAGTCGCTACGCTGGGTGGAACAACGCGCGAAGGCGATGCACACGCTGGCGCATAAAATCCCCGGTACGATGGCGGCGGTAATCGGACTGACGGGCGAGCAGGTGGAGGCGGTCTGCGAGCAGGTGCAGCAGGAGACGGGCGAAGTCGTGACGCCCACAAACTACAACGCGCCTAATCAGATTGTCATTTCGGGCACCATCAACGCCGTTCAGATTGCGGCGGAGCGTTTGAAGGAGGCAGGCGCGCGGCGCATCGTACCATTAGCCGTCTCTGGCGCGTTCCACTCGCCCCTGATGCAACCCGCCGCCGACCTGATGACCGAGGCCTACCGCGAGGCGAACTTCCAGAAACCGGTGTATCCCTTCTTCTCCACCATCGAAGTGCGCGTGCTGGACGACCCTGAAGAGCTGCGCTCCGTGATGGGGCAGCAGATTGCCCGTCCCGTGCGCTGGCAGCAGAGCGTGGAAGCCCTGCATGCGCTCGGCGTGGACACTTTTATCGAACTCGGTGTGGGCGATGTGCTGTCGGGGCTGATTAAGCGCACCCTACCCGACGCCCGCACGCTCCGTGTGGTAGACTCTAAGACCTTAGACGAAACCGTCGCGTTTTTGCGAGGCGAGGCATGACGATTACTTTAGAAGGGCGAGTCGCGCTCGTTACGGGCGCAGGCAGAGGGATTGGCAAGGCAGTCGCGCTTGCGCTGGCGCAGGCGGGCGCGAAGGTCGCCGCCTTCAGCCGCACGGAAGCGAACGCGCAGGAGACCGCCCACGCCATCGAACAGGCGGGCGGACAGGCAATCGCCTTCGGGGGCGATGTGGCGGACACCGCAACCGTCGAAAGCGTGATTGACCAGACCCTCAAACACTGGGAACGGCTCGATATCGTCGTGAACAACGCGGGCATCACGCGCGATACCCTGCTGCTACGGATGAAAGATGAGGATTGGGACGCCGTGCTGCAGACGAACCTGCGGGGCGCGTTTGTGTGCAGCCGCGCCGCGCTCAAGCCCATGATGCGCCAGCGGTGGGGTAGAATCGTGAACATCAGCTCGGTGGTTGGGCTGACAGGCAATGTCGGGCAGGCGAACTACGCCGCGTCCAAAGCCGCGCTGATTGCGTTCACCAAAACCGTCGCGCTGGAGATGGGCAGTCGCAACATCACCTGCAACGCCGTCGCGCCCGGACTGATCGAGACCGATATGACGCAGGCGCTGTCCGAACAGGTGCGCGAATACGCTCTGCAACGCATCCCGCTCGGACGCTTCGGCAACCCTGAGGAAATTGCGTATGGGGTACTCTTTTTATGCAGCGAGTTTGCCTCGTACATCACGGGGCAAGTGTTCATCATCGACGGCGGGCTGACCGTCGGCGTCTAACACCAATCAGAGGAGGTAGACCCAATGAATCAGGAGATCTTTGAGCGTGTGCAGAAAGTCATCGTCGAACAGCTCGGCGTGGACGAAAGTGCCGTGACACCTGAAGCCAGCTTTGTCGACGACTTCAACGCCGATTCGCTGGATCTGGTGGAGCTGGTGATGGCGTTCGAGCAGGAGTTCGATGTGTCCATCTCGGAAGAGGAGTCGGAGCAGGTACGCACGGTGGCGGACGCGGTGCGCCTGCTGACCGAAAAGCTGCAGCTGGAAGAGTGAGCGATGCGCCGTCGCGTCGTCGTTACGGGAATCGGACTCGTCACGCCGCTGGGGCTGGGGAAAGAGGCGTTCTGGGAGGGCTTGACCCTGCCCCGCCGCGTGATTGGGCCCATCACGCGCTTTGACGCCAGTGGGTTCAGCACGCGCATCGCCGCCGAAGTGAAGGAGTTCGACCCGACGCAGTTCATGGATCGCAAGGACGCCCGCCGCGCCGCGCGCTTCATCCAGTTCGCGATTGCCGCTGCGACCCTCGCCCTGCAGGACGCGCAGCTGGAAATTAACGACGCCAATCGCGAGCAGGTGGGCGTGCTGATTGGTTCGGGAATCGGCGGGATCGACTATATGGACACGCAGGTGCGCATTCTCGATCGGCAGGGTCCCGATCGCGTTAGCCCCTTCCTGCCCGTGATGATGATTAGCGACATGGCGTCGGGCATGGTCTCCATCCAGTTCGGTCTCAAGGGCCCGAACCTGTGCGCAGTGACGGCGTGTTCGACGGGTGCGGACGCGATTGGGCTGGCGATGCGCCTGATTCAGTACGGCGACGCGGAAGTGATGCTGGCGGGCGGTTCGGAGGCGGCGATCGAGCCGATTGGCGTGGCGGCGTTCTGCGCCGCGCGGGCGATGTCCACGCGCAACGACGACCCCGAACACGCCAGTCGCCCGTTCGACGCCGAGCGCGACGGCTTCGTGATGGGCGAGGGCGCGGGCGTGCTGGTGCTCGAATCGCTGGAGCATGCGCAGGCGCGCGGGGCGCGCATCTACGCCGAGCTGCTCGGCTACGGCATGACCGCCGACGCCCACCACTTCACGCAGCCCGACCCCGAAGGCGACGGCGCACGGCGCGCCATGCAGAAAGCAATCCAAGACGCAGGACTGCAACCCACCGATATCCACTACATCAATGCGCACGGCACCTCCACCCGCTACAACGACGCGGTCGAGACCCTCGCAATTAAACGGCTGTTCGGCGACTACGCCTATCAGTTGCCCGTGAGTTCCACCAAGTCCGTCACGGGGCATCTGCTCGGCGCAGCGGGCGCAGTGGAAGCGGCGGCGTGTATCCTCGCTCTGCAACATCAGACCATCCCGCCCACCATCAACTACGAACACCCCGACCCTGAATGTGATCTGGACTATGTGCCCAACGCTGCGCGCCCCGCGAACCTGCGCTATGTGATGACCAACTCCTTCGGCTTCGGCGGGCACAACAGTGTGTTAGTGCTGGGGCAGTTTGATGTATAATCTATCAGGGTGATATGCATGTCCACCCGGGAGTTTACAGTCATCATCGAGCAGGATGAAGACGGCTACTATGTCGCTGAAGTGCCTGAACTGCCTTCCTGCTACACTCAGGCGCGTTCACTGGACGAGCTGATGGAGCGCATTCGTGAGGTTATTCAGCTTTGTCTGGAGGAGGCGTCGGAACAGCCGCCTGTAACACGCTTTGTCGGGGTTCAACGCATTAGTTTATGAACCGCTTACCTGCGCTTACAGGTACAGAAGTAATTCGCGCACTGCAGAAGGCAGGCTTCGAACTCGCGCGTCAGCGCGGAAGTCATTGCATCCTTAGGCATTCCGATGGGCGTCAAACGACTGTACCTGTACACTCTGGGGAGACGCTCGGACGGGGACTTTTGCGAAAGATTCTGCGCGATGTCGAGATGACCCCAGAGGAGTTTGCAGAGTTGCTATAACATTCTAAACTCAAACTCCCGCTCTCCCTTGGGTGGGCGGGTCATCAGGCTCTCCAGCGCGTCGCGGATGGCGCGCTCCCCGCGTAGAATCGAGGCAATTGCGTTCAGCAGGGGCATCTCCACGCCGAGTTGCGCGGCGAGCGACTGCGCGACCAGCGCGGTGGGATAGCCCTCCGCCACCTGCCCCAGTTCCGTCAGAGCAAGTTCGGCGGTTTTGCCTTCCGCAACCGCCCTGCCGAGTCGATAGTTGCGGCTCAGGCGGCTCACGGCGGTTGCGAATAAGTCCCCCACGCCTGTCAAGCCCATAAAGGTTTCGGGGCGCGCGCCCATCGCCGCGCCGAAGCGCATCATCTCCGCCAGCCCGCGCGTGAGCAGCGTCGCCTTCGTGTTGTCGCCAAAGCCCAGCCCGTCGCTGATGCCTGCGCCAATCGCGTACACATTCTTGAGCGCGCCGCCCAGCTCCACCCCAATCACATCATCGTTCGTATACACACGCAGGATGGGGGGCGTCATAAACAGTTCCTGAATCTGCTCGGCGCAGGTCAGGCTCCTCGAGGCGGCGACGGTTGCAGTCGGCGCGCCGCGCACCAGCTCCACCGCGAGGTTCGGTCCCGACAGCACCACCGTGCGCGCCTCGCTGTCGCCCGTCGCCTCGCACACGACCTGTGTGAGCAGCTTGCCCGTGCCCGGCTCCAGCCCTTTCGCGGCAATCACCAGAATCGCGTTCGCGGGGGGCTGCAGGCAGAGCGCCTCGCGTACCGCGCCCGACGGAACCGCCAGCACCCAGATGGAGCATTTCCTCAGGGGAGTAGTTTCATGCGTGGGGTAGACCGTTTCGGACAGGCGCGCCTCAGGGAGGTAGCGACGGTTCACGCGCTCCGCCGCCAGCTGTTGAATCTGCGCGGCGTCACGCCCCCAGAGCCACACCGTATAGCCCTTCTGCCCCAACAGCCATGCCAGGGCGGTGCCCCACGAGCCTGCGCCAATCACCGCGATTTGCATTTACGCCCCTCGCCATTCCGCGCGCAACTCGTCCAATAGACGCAACGCCGTCTCCTCGTCGTCGGCATGCACCCAGATTCGCGTCAGGAGCGGCCCGTAAAGGTAGGTCACAGGCGGGAACGCTGCGCCGACGCCGTTCTCGCGCAGGTAGTCGCGCACCAGCGTCGCCGTCAGATCGTCATACGCCGCCGCCACCGCCACGAACTGCCCCGACCGCTGTCGCTCGCGCTCACTCAAAATGTACCAGTTCATCGCTCTCGTGGCACGAGGTGTAGGATACCTGAAAAGGTACAATTCCCGCCCAGTATGGAAACCCTGATTGCGCTGCTGACGCTCACGGCGCTGGAGATCGTGTTAGGGATTGACAACATCGTCTTTATCTCGATTCTGACCGATAAGCTGCCCCAGGAACAGCGGGCGAAAGCGCGCCTCATCGGACTGAGCCTCGCATTTTTCTTGCGGGTGTTGTTCCTGATCTCCATCACATGGATTATGCGTCTTGAAAGCCCCCTGTTCACAATTCTGGGCAACGAGTTTTCAGGCAAAGACCTGATTCTGATAGCGGGCGGGCTGTTTCTGATGGGCAAGGCGACCTACGAGATTCATCACAAAATCGAAGTCGCGCAGGGCGAGATTCAAATCCCCAAAACGCTTACGCTGACCTCGGCAATTGCCCAAATCGTTCTGGTAGACCTCGTGTTCTCGGTGGACTCGGTAATTACCGCCGTTGGGCTGGCGCGCGATTTGTGGGTGATGATTACCGCCGTGCTGATTGCGATTGTGTTTATGATGGCGTTCGCCGGCGGCGTGAGCAAAATAATCGACACGCACCCCTCGCTGAAGGTGCTGGCGCTGGCGTTTCTGGTACTAATCGGTTTCAATCTGATGGGCGAGGGTTTCGGCTATAAAATCCCGAAGGGCTACACCTACTTCGCGATGGCGTTCTCGCTGGCGGTAGAGATATTAAACATCCGACTGCATCATCGTCCCACGAAGCCGCCTGCGAGGTAGTCGCTATCGGCTATAATATTCGCTGTATGCCAGCGATTGTGGTCGAACGCCTGTCCAAAACTTACTATTCGTATAAACGCCCGCCCGGCGTCTGGAACGCGATTAAGAGCCTGTTCAAGCGCGAGCGGCACGAGGTGCAGGCGGTGCGCGACATCTCGTTCACCATCGAAGAGGGCGAACTGGTGGGGTTTCTGGGACCGAACGGCGCGGGCAAGACCACCACGCTGAAGATGCTCTCTGGCATTATTTTCCCCACTTCGGGCGAGGCGAAAGTGCTGGGCTATACTCCGTGGGAGCGTCGTCCCGAAATGCAGCGGCAGATTGCGCTTGTGATGGGGCAGAAGATGCAACTCTGGTGGGACTTGCCGCCTTATGAGTCGTATATTTTGCTCAAGGCGCTCTACGAAGTGCCCGATGAAGAGTTTGAGAGGCGCGTGAACGAACTTGCCGAGATGCTGGAGATTCGCCATGTGCTGAACACGCAGGTGCGACGGCTCTCGCTGGGCGAGCGAATGAAGTGTGAGTTGCTGGCGGCGTTGCTGCATCGTCCGCGCGTGCTGTTTCTGGACGAGCCAACGATTGGGCTGGATGTCGTCTCACAGAAGCGGATTCGCGAGTTTCTGAAGGAGTATAACCGCCGCGAGCGCACCACGATCTTGCTCACCAGCCACTATATGCAGGATGTGCAGGAGCTGGCGCAGCGTGTGCTGATTATCCATCACGGGCAGCTGATTTTCGACGACACGCTGCGTGCGCTGGTGGAGCGCTACAGCCCTTCCAAAGCGTTGCATTTGCAGTTCGAGCGTCCCGTTTCGGTAGAGGAGTTGAGCCGTTTCGGGCGCGTGGTGCGGGCGGACGGGCTGGAGGCGGTGCTGGAAGCCCCGCGCGAGCAGGTGAGCCGGATCGCCAGTGAGGCGCTGCAGGCGTTGCCTATCCACGACATCACCATCGAAGAGGTGGATGTGGACGAGATTATTCGCGACATCTTCGCAGGCAAGCGCGAGGCAATCGTGGGGTAGGCGAAAGCGGAAACGCCGGTCAAATCCCCGCAAAGTGTGGCATAATTCCCGTGCGGGTGAAACTTGCCCGCGCTTGCGTCCGTAGTGTATAGATACGAACTCAAAGCGCAGATCGAGCCGTCTAACACGCTTACAGGAGCCGAAATGATGCAGACGACGACGCAACCGATGAAGGAACGACACGCGACCCGTGTAGCGGAACTGCTCATGTGCGCTCCCAGCGCGTATGATTTGCTGTATGAGATCAACGCCTGGATGCACCTGAGCGACAAGCCCGACAAGCAGCTCGCATGGCGTCAGTGGGAGCAGCTCTACCGCACGCTGACCGAGCAGGTCGGGATTCCTGTGCGCCTGATTGAGCAGGCGAGCGAAGCGCCCGACATGGTGTTCACTGCCAATGCCGGGTTGCCCTTGCCGGGCAAGCAGGTCGTGCTGTCGCGCTTCCGTCATCCAGAGCGTCAAGTGGAGGAGCCGTACTTCGACCAGTGGTTCCGCGAGCAGGGCTACACGGTGCACCTGCTCCCGCCCGATTGCGCGTTCGAGGGGGAGGGCGACGCCTTTCTCATCGACGGGCTGATTGTGGCGGGCTACCTGAAACGCACCGACATCTGCGCCCACCGCTACCTCAGCCAGCTCACGGGGCTCGAAGTGCTGAGCCTCGAACTCGTCGACGACCGCTGGTACCACTTAGACACCTGCTTTCTGCCGCTTGGGGGGCGATTGGTCGCCTACTATCCCGAAGCGTTCGACTGGTACGCTCGGCGCGTGATTGAGCAACATTTCGAGACGATTCCCGTCAGCCCTGAGGAAGCCCTCAAGTTTGCTTGCAATTCGGTGGTGATCGACAAACATGTCGTGATGCCTGCAGGCTGCCCGATACTGCGCTTCTATCTGGAAGAGCGCGGCTACACGGTGTACGAGGTTCCGATGAGCGAGTTCATCAAGTCAGGCGGGGCGTGTAAGTGTCTGGTCCTCTACTTGTTGGAGGATTAGCGACTCGTCAGGCGTTTTCTCTGATTCTCGGCGCGAGGTCGCTCCTGCGATAAAGCGCGTCGCCTGCGCAACAGTTTCGTGCGTCTCCCGTCGGTTATACTTTATGCCGCTATGTGTGGTATTCATCTACCGCTGAACCAGCCGCCGCAGGAGGGCGTGCTGCATGACCCGCGCGAGAAGCGCCTGCGCAATGTGCGCCAGCTCACCTTCGGCGGCGAGAACGCGGAGGCGTATTTCTCGTTCGACGGCAAAAAGCTCATCTTTCAAAGCACGCGCCCGCCCTTCAAAGCCGACCAGATGTTCACGATGAACATCGACGGCTCCGATGTGCGCCTGGTCTCTACAGGCAAAGGGCGTTGCACCTGCGGTTTCTGGTCGCCTGACGGAAAAAAGATTCTCTATAGCTCCACGGACTGGTGGAGCGAGGAGCCGCCGCCTCCGCCTGACCGCTCGCAGGGCTATGTGTGGCCCCTGCTGCCCTATCGCCTCTTTATCGCGAACGCCGACGGCTCCGAGCGCGTCGCCCTCACCGACGGCGACGACTATAACGCCGAAGGCTCGTTCCACCCGCGCGGCGACCGCGTGCTGTTTACCACCACCCGCTGGGGCAACATCGACTTAGCCGAGCTGGATTTGCGCACGAAACGCATCAAACGCCTCACCACCGAAATCGGCTACAACGGCGGACCGTTCTATTCGTGGGACGGACGCTTTATCGTCTATCGAGCCTATCACCCCAAAACGGAAGAGGAGATTAAGGAGTTCCAGGACCTGTTGCGCAAACGGCTCGTGCGCCCCAGCAAGCTCGAACTGTGGGTGATGACCGCCGACGGCAGGCGCAAGCAGAAAATCAGCAATCTCGGCGGGGCGAACTTCGCGCCGTTTATGCAGCCGGGCAACCGCAAGATTATCTTCTCCAGCAATCACCACGACCCGCGCGGGCGCGAGTTCGACCTGTTCCTGATTAATCGCGACGGTACAGGCGTCGAGCAGGTCACTTTCACGGGCGACTTCGACGGTTTCCCGATGTTCTCGCGCGACGGCAAGAAACTCGTGTGGGCGTCGAACCGCACGGCGAAAGAGCGCGGCGAAACGAATATCTACATCGCGGACTGGGTGGAATAGTTATGTTCCAAAGGAGTCGTCGGCGGGATGCCGACGCTACGAACGCGCTTCGCGTAGCGTCGGCGTCCCCGCCGACGATCTATACTACTTGAACTCTCGATCGGTATTAGTCAGCGACCTATCAGGTACAATCCCGCGCGTGCGGGCAGCAGGGCTGGCGGCGGCGGTTCTGATAGCCATCGCGGCATTTGGGCAACCGCAAGGGGAACCCGTCGAGTTCGAGACCAAAGGCGCGCTACGCTACGACAGCGCGTCCGACACGGCGCAGGGCGAGGCAATTACCGCCCGCTGGCGCGAATACTTTTTGGAGGGAACGCGCTTTCTCGGCTTTCCTCGCAAAGCCGAGTATCGCTTCTTCGACGGCGTGCGCTTGCGCAGCGAGAACCTGCTGGCGCAGGGCGCGGAACTCTTTCTCAACACGCGCGAGCGACGCTGGACGCTGCTCGATGGACGCGCCGAGCTCAAGCCCGCCTTCACTGAGAATCGCCTGCTGGAGAGCCTCTACCTGCAGGGCGTGCGACTGGAAGGGGTTGAGAACCGCGTCCACGCCGAGCAGTGCACCGCCACCACCTGCGGCTTAGACCACCCCCACTTCCACTGGAGCGCGGAGACGCTGGACGCGACCGCAGGCGACCGCGCGATTCTGCGCAAGGTGCGCCTGCGCATTCTGGGGCGCACGGTGCTGACCCTGCCCTATGTGGTCGTGCCCCTGCGCGAGGACGATACCTCGCCTCTGCCCGACGCGGGGTTCTCGGAAGAGGAAGGCTTCTATCTCCGCTACGCCGTCGCCTACCTGCTGGCGCAGGGCGCGCTCGGCAACGCGCGATTCGACCTGATGCAAAAACGCGGGCTGGGCGTGAACTTGCAACAGAACTACGCCCGCGGCGACCTGAACCTCTACCTGCTGCGCGACCTGCGCCAACGCGCCAACTCGATTACAGGACGCTGGCAACATGGACAGAACCTCGGCGCAATCCAGACGCGCTGGAACGCCGAGTACCGACAGAACAGCTACCTCCTGTTCAGCGACAACACGGCGTGGAGCGTGCGCACCGACTGGACGCTGCCCGCCCGCACGGGGCAGACGCGCCTGAGCCTCGCGGAAAGCCACAACCGCACCGGCGCGTTCGAAAACGCCAGCCGCACGCTGAACCTGCAGGATACGCGCTCGCTCGGACGCCTGCAGACCAACCTGTCGGGTGAGTATCTGGAGTTCGAGAATCGGTTCACGGGGAGTCGCACGGGCAATCGGCAGTGGAACTTGCGCACGAACCTGCGCTACGACCTGGAGCGCGAGATGAACCTGCAGCTGGACTTTGAGCGGTTCGTTCCTGTCGGCGAGACGACCGTATTCGGCGGGCTGGAGCGTTTGCCTGAACTGAGTTTGACGGCGTCGGCGCGGAGTCTGCGATTGCCTCTGCCCGATTCGCAGCTGCGTCTGAGCGTCGGACGCTTCGCCGAGGGGTTCCAGACCCGCATCACGCGCGAGCGATACGCTTTCGAATGGCAGGGGCGAGCAGGCGGCTTCGCCCGCGAGCGCGGCGCGCGCCCTACAACCCTCTGGAGCTACCGCTTCCGTCAGACCTTCTACAGCGACGACACGGCGCAGTACCTGTTGCAGTCCACGCTGGAGCAGCGCCTGCCCCTGAGCGAGCGGTTCAGCCTGAACCTGCGCTGGAACTACCTGCGCCCCTACGGCTATAGCCCGCTCGGACTCGATCGGGCGGGCTTTTACAACCTGCTCAGCGGCGAGCTGCGGTGGGGGTTCGGCGGGGGCTGGAGCCTCGCGGCGCAGAGCAGCTACGACCTGCGCGCCGCTGACGCAGGACGCGATCCGTGGAGCTTACTGAACCTGAATCTGGAATATCAGCCCGCAGAGTGGCTCCGCTGGCGCACGCAGTTGAGCTACGACCCCAATCGCGAACGCTGGCGCAACCTGCAGACCGACCTGCAGTGGCGGTTCGGCGACTCGCGCCTTGCGCTCGCCGCGCGCTACGACCCCGAACGCGCCCGCTGGGGCAGCCTGTTCCTGCGGGTAGACGCCCTCAAGTGGGGACGCTCGCGAATCTCGTTCCTCACGCAGTATAACGGCTACCTGAACCGCTTCGAGTCGAGGCAGGCGCTCTGGGTGTATGACCTGCACTGCGCCGAGCTGGAGGTGCGCTACATCGATAACCCGTTCGGCTTTCGGCGCGACACGGGACTGCAGGTATTTATTCGGCTCAAGGCGTTGCCGAGCTTCTCCCGCTACGGCTACGGGCAGCTGGGGCAGCCGGTTGGCGCGCTGGGGACGGATTTCTAATATCAACTGAGAGTCCGAGTAGTGCCACTCGTCGGCG
>CAYYCA010000034.1:0-12220 GCA_964470265.1 uncultured Fimbriimonadales bacterium
CGTGGATGACCCAGCGAGGTTGGGCTTTTTCTAAGGCGGCGCGCACCTGCTCGCGGTTGCGCACATCGCCCGTGTAGAACTCTGTGCCTGAAGGATACTCGCTCTCTTCGTAAGGAGCGATATCCAGCAGGGCGATTTTCGCTCCCTTATTCGCGAAGTGATGCGCGAGGTGGTAGCCCAGAAACCCCGCGCCGCCCGTAATCAGCACTTTGTCCATGCAAGGCGAATTATACCACAACCACAGCCTGTAAATTGTGGCGAATACTTTAGCACATTTGCCCGAAGTTGAACAACACTTCCAGCAGGTCGGCGTCGTCCACAATCCCGTCGCGGTTCACATCAGCAGGCAATCCTGCGCCCGTTTGCCCGAAGTTGAACAGCACTTCCAGCAGGTCGGCGTCGTCCACAATCCCGTCGCGGTTCACATCGCCTGGGCAGGATAGGCAGCCTTGAGGACTTACAAACGCTGCGCCCTGAAGCACAATCCGATATTCTCCTGCCTCGATGCTGTCGCCCTGCCAGCCTGCCAATTGACGAGGGTTCGGAGCGCACTGGAGCGTTCCTGAGGTCCACAACGGGTTCCCTTGAGCATCCACTGCAGCGCGTGGATACCCACTGATTGCCAACAAATAGGTTCCTGGTTGGGCGATACAATTCAGGGAGTTATCGAGGCGCGACTCGGTCGAAGTCAGGTGGTCGTCGTTATGCATCACGCCAGACCCGTTGCATTCGAAAAGCCAGAGCATCGTATCCCATCCAGTGGTTCCAACGGTGGAAGCAACAAATTGGTTGGGGTCGGTAATGCAGATAACGTACATGTCCACATCGTTGGGTTGTAAGTTACCCGTAACAACTTGGAGGGGAGTTTGACAGGGCGTTGCGGAAGGATGCGCGACAATCTGTGCGGATTGGGGCAGCGCGCCAGCGTCGCCGCCACCGTTCAGAGCCTCGTCCCACTGGTTTCGGGGTTCGCAAGCAGACAGAGCAGCAGGTTGCGCTCCTTGCACGCCTTGCAACTCGATGATATAGTGGGCATTCTGGGCGTGCGTACCTATCCAGCCGCCTAGCCGCGAGTGGGGTTCGGCGCCATCGGGGCAACGGATGCGGTCGGCGGGCGTCGCTGCCCAGATTGCGCCGCCGTTGCAGCCGACAGCGCGTCGTCCGTAAGCTGTAATCGCCAAGTAATACAGCCCGGGACGGGTGAGGCATTGCCCTGTAAGGGTCGACTGCAATCCGCCTTCAGGCGAGTCGTCGTTGAAAGCGACCCCCTTGCCCAAAGCATCGAACAGATAGAGTTGGGTATTGAAGCTTGTGAGGCAGCGCGTTGTCGCACGAAACCGAGACGGATCAGGAATAAAAATCGCATAGAGGTCGACGTCATCGGGGCGTAGGGTTCCTCGAATTGCGGGAAGTGCGCCTGCAGGCGTGGCTTGAGCCGTTTCAGGCAGGCTGCCCGCGTCGCCCACTTCGGTATGTCCGCTGAAGTCAGGCGCGCTGCCGATGCGAAAAACAAGCTGTCCAGAGTTCCACACGCCATCATCGGCGCAGTCCGGCGCGTCGTCAAACACCTCGTACAACTCCAGGTAGAGCCGACCATCGGGTAGAGAAATCGGCGGCAAGTGGTAGGTATTGCAGAGATCCACCACGGAGCCACTGGTGTAGCTACCACTGCCTGGCTGATTTTCTTCTATGGCAGGGCGCAGGATATAACCCTCGCCGTTCAGATTAGTGATGAGTACCGCTATATCACTTTGCCAGCTGTCGCCGAACGCCGTCAGGTGCACATCCCAGCCTAGTCCCTGCCACTGAGCGTTCTGAACCGTGCTTTGAACACTGAAACGCAAGTTGCAAGCCGCCCCTACTGCATCCTTGCTGGCGAAGTTGTTCAGCCCAAAAACGATATCGCTCGAGGCAGGTAGAAAGTCGCTTCGGAATGGGGTATACAGGTGCGGGTTGCGCGGGGCGACTTGTACAGGGGTCAGCACATGCCGACCCGCTCGGGGCTTCTCCTCTTGAGCAAGCACAGCGCTAACAGTCACTACGACACAGAATGCAGCGAACACTCCTTTCATCGTCGTTTCTCCTATTGCACTCGAACTCGGAACGACAGCACACCGCGTTCCCCTGCAGCAACATTCGGGATTGTCCAGACCAACTCTCTGCCCTCCACAGTAGCTGCAGGCACAGAGCCAATCAGTTGCATTCCCTCGGGTAAAGGCACGCGAATCTGCACATTTTGTGCTGCTGCCAAGCCATCGTTAAAGTATTCCACTTTATAGCTCACTTCTTCGCCCGGACGCACGCTTTGCCGACTGGCGCGAATCGCTATCCGCATTTCGGGCGCAGCGTAGAACACCATCCCTGTATGAGGAGGGAGTTGTATCTGCGTGCCCGCGTCGACGATCTGCCGATCCCAGTTATAGCCCCGAATAGGCACTGTATAGGTATAGGTACGGTCGTGCATCGGGTTCACCACGACCACGCCGTATTGGTACTGCCGTACTATCAGTCCACCTTCTAATAGATTGCCTTGCACAAATTGCATCGGTCCTACAGGATTCCCCAAAGGTATCAGTAATTCGGGGGGGATATAACCCTCAGGATGAATCCGACGTGGGTGACGAGGATCCAGCGAGATGTAGGTATTGGCGTGCTGAATCGCTAGCGTCAGCGCGATGGAGAAGCGGAGTTTCTGACGGAAGTTCGGTTGTTCCCAGTCAAAAGAAGGATTAATGACAACAATCTTGTCGGGATACTCGGTGGCGATTCGAATCTCGTTGCGCAGCGTCCATGCACGCCAATTATTCACCTCATGAACGCTTCCATAGGGGAGCGTATAGTTACGTGGCTGGTTGGTAGCTGTTGCGTTGTAGCCGAAACAGAAGGCATGCTCTATCCAAAAACCGCCAACGTAGTCTATAACTGCGGCGCCAGGCGCGTCCTGTCCTCCGTTCACACCACGCAAAAAGAAACCGGGAGACCAAGCAACATTCACTAAGAATCGGGTACCGTACGCATTACGTATTGCCGAACCGACCTGCTGAAACCAGCTAACAACTTGCTGCACCCACAAATCATTCGTAGGATAGTTGGGTGGGGCATAGCGTTGGGGACCCACATGTACGTCAAGGTTGTCTAAGAAAATATATTGTGGGAACCCTACGCGAGGAATCAGATCGAGCAAACTCTCCCGAGCGCGTTGACGCACTTCTGGGATGCCCAAATCGATATAGTAGGTGTCATCGTAGAATATCAGGTTATTGTTTCGGTCGCGTAGTAGCCAGTGTCGGCGATTATTCCACACATCATCAAAGTTATAGATGTCGTCGTTATGACGCGCCCAGGCGTGAATCACGGGACCAGTAAAATAAGCATAAGCAGCGTAAAGTGTTCCAGGATAAGTTTGGCGAAAACCGGAAAGGCGGTGTTCGCGTGCTCCCACGACGAGCTGCCAGCGATAGTTGTGTAGTACACGCAGCCAGTCGCTTTCTTTGTCCAAGTAGCTGATTGCCAGTTTCAAGCCATTCGGTAATGGTGTGGGATGCGCCATTGTCCCCGCCGAAAGTGCACGGACCTCATCCAGCCAGATTTCGCCTATCGCGGCTCCTGCTTGCGCGGCAATTCGCACGTTAATGTAAACTCTTGCGGCGCCGCTCGAATCGGGTCGCGCGGGCAAGGTAACTTCTGCAACTTGCCATCCATTGGTCGATTGAGCAGTAGGAGCAACCATCGTGGTGCGTAACCCCTCGGTGCTGGCAAAAATCTCATAGGTTGCGTTGCTAAATCCCTGAGCGCGATAGGCAATCCGCAAACGCACTGCCTCATTCGGGCGCAAAGGCATATTGGATGATGTATGAGACCAAAACGTGACACGCAGCGCCCCCGCCTGAGGGGCGTTGCGTTGCAAGCGGATCCGCTGCGACGCCGTGCCCGCATATCGAGTTGTATGGTCTAAACTGCAAACAAAATCTGTGTCAGCAACTCCCTCCAAGACAAACGAGACGGAGTCGACTCGCCCATCACGATTGAAATCAACCTCGCAGCTTCCAAGGTGCGCCATGTAGTCAAGAGCGACGGCATTCTGCGTGTACCCGATACCTGTGAGTCCGACTGCAAGCCCACAGCTAACTGCCCAGCGCTTCCAACATCTGCGCATAGCAATCACCCTTACAAAGCGTTTTTTTTAGGCGCATTATTCCACTTCCAGCCACCTTAGCCGCGAAATTCACGGGGCTGCATATGCGCTTCCTGCACATATTATAACCCAACTGGCTACTTATACTGAGATTCCTCGCCTTCGGCTCGGAATGACAAGTTTATTTGCGCAAAAGCGGCTTTGTCATCCCGAGCGGAGCGAGGAATCTCGCCCGCTCAAAACGAGTAGGTAGCAATTTATTATATCCTACTTTGCCTTGATTTGCGACAGACTTTCGAGACAAAAACTCCCTCGCTCGAGTGAATCTATGAGGGTAACCAATCCGGAAATAGCCACTGCATGCGACCAATCTATTGGTGGGGCAACTTAGCGACATCAATTCGGGTATAATAGGGGTAAAGGAGACGAAACGATGCGATGTACGGTCGTTGTCGGCCTAACAACCGTACTGGGATGCTTGATGGTTAATGGGCAGTTAGCTTTTGCTGCCCCCCGTACTCCGCTTGGCGACTTGTGGGCGGGAACACGCCTGCAAGTACATGCCGCGTTATCGATGAACGGAGTTCCCATCGCACGCTCGGAAGCTGTTCCTGTGATCGTGGAACAGGTCTACCGATGGCAGCTCGTTCCAGAGACGCTTCTGCGTTACTTCACTTTGCGTGCGGGCGAGGCGCGACTGCGCCTACGTCTTCAGAACAGAGGCAATGGATGGGATAGCGTTGAACTCCATTTAACACGCACGGAAAGTCCTGACCGATCGCCTTGGCGTGTGGAGCTGTGGGAAAATCCTCCGACTTCGCGAAATCGTTTCTTAGGGCGGCGTTTGGACAACGGGATTACAAGTCCCCTTCCTCCTGGAGGAGCGGCGACTGTGCTTCTCTTCCTACAACCGCCTGCGAACTTAGCCACTGATGGCATAGTTCTGCAAATCGGAGGACGTTCAGTGGGTGGAGGTACCCCAACAGCCACATGGGATTATGGAGTCGGAATTGAACGCAACCGTGTGCCGGTAGCCACAGGCACTGGTTGGTATAACTTCGAGCTACTAACACCCCTGAGTAGCTGGGATGGATACATCTGGTGGGTTGCGGGCAGTGGTGGTGACATCCGCCTCTTCCGTTCGCGCCAACCGATGAGCCGCACTTCGGGGTATGCTCCTTTTGCCCAGGCGAATCTTCGCCAGTTGGGCGGTACCTTTTCGGGTTCGGGTTCCTTTGCTTCTGGAAAATGCTTCATCGGGCGCACTGACGGGCGTATTGGCTTCTTCGCTGTCCCGTCTGCCTCTGAAACTGTAGTAGACATCAATTTCTCGTTGTTGAACCAACCCCCAGGTGCGCTGCTTGCCACAGGTTCGCCAATTGTCAGCGATGGCGAATCCATCATCTACGTGACCTCGTCAGGTCAGCTGGCAAGGTTCCGTATTTCCGATGGCGTGTGGCAATTCCATACACCTAACGCGCCGATTGTACGCCTCTTCGCCGTTGGAGAATGGATACTTACTGAGCATAGCAACGCGACCCTCTCTTTGTGGCGGCGGGGAACCCCGATGGGAATCCATATTCCCCTGCCTCAAGGCGTCAGTGGCGTCGTGGGCTTCGAGGGCTTGCCCAACAGCTTGGCAGTGATTGTTGCGCATGGCACACGCGTCAGCCTCTACCGCGCAGATATTCAGCAGTGGGTCTGGAGCCAGACCGCAGGGGGGGCGTCCGTCGTTTCCAATCCTGCCTACGATCCGAACACTCAAGCCGTGTACTGTATTACCCAAGACGGGCTTCTGTGGGGATACAATGCTTTAGACGGAACCGTGCTGCTGCACTATCCGAATCCACTCTACAGGCGGGCAACCTCCATTAGTCAAGCGCGCCTCAGCGTGCTCACGCGCGCCGATCGCTCGGTCAGCTACCTATATGCCGTGACCCGACGCAGTGACGAGAACACCGCGCGCTTCTGGGCGGTTCACGCAGCCTTCCCATACAACCGTTTCATCCGCGATCTCTCTTTAGGGACAGCCCCGCGTCTGTTGGGCGTCACGCCACTTGGAAATACAGTCAACGACGTAGTTCTCGTATGGAATTGGGCTGCTGTGGAAGGCAACAGTTGGGCCCCTGTCTTTCACTTTTTCGATCTTCAGTGAGGCGATGACGAGGTCAGCGCGTGCCATTCGTGGGGCGCGCTGCGCCTTATTTCTCCCGGCGCCTACTTGAACGCTTTCAACGCGCCCGCTACCGCGCAACGCTCAGAGTGCCGTCCATGTCCAGGTCCGAGGCGTACTACCCAAGACCGCTTGAAGATGTTGCTCGCCCGTTCGGCATGGGCGGCGCGCACCTGCTCGCGGTTGCGCACATCGCCCGTGTAGAACTCTGTGCCTGAAGGATACTCGCTCTCTTCGTAAGGAGCGATATCCAGCAGGGCGATTTTCGCTCCCTTATTCGCGAAGTGATGCGCGAGGTGGTAGCCCAGAAACCCCGCGCCGCCCGTAATCAGCACTTTGTCCATGCCGAAGGGATTATACCATACTATTCAGTCGCGAAATCGATATTTGAGCAGCGTCCAGAGAGCTTCTACGCCGTCGGTCCAGCGCACTTTTTTGCCTTTGTGTTTGGTGCGGGGGCGATAGTTGTGCAGTTCCACCTCGCGAATCTTAATCCCGCGCTTGAGGGCTTTGGCAGTGACTTCGGGGCAGAACTCGAAGCGTTCGCACTTGAGGTTCATGGACTTAAGAACATCGGCGCGGAAGGCTTTGTAGCAGGTGGCTTCGTCGGTGAGGGGATACCAGAACAGCAGGCGCACTGCCCACGCCAGCAGCACATTCGCGATTTTGTTGGGGAAGGGCATCTCTTTGGGCAATCCCTTGAAAAAGCGCGAGCCGTACACGATGGGCGTTTCGCCTTTGACGATGGGTTCAATCACGCGGGGGATTTCGTCGGGGTCGTATTCCAGGTCGGCGTCTTGGATAATGATAATGTCGCCTGTGGCGTGTTGGATGGCGGTGCGGATGGCTGCGCCTTTGCCGCGGTTGCGTTCGTGGCGCAGGGCGATAATGTCGGCTTGCTCGGCGAGGATTTCGGGGGTTTTGTCTTGGGAGCCGTCATCTACCACGATGATTTCTTTGCGGAACGGCGCGCGTCGCAAGCGGTTCAGCAACTCCCCCAGCGTTGCTTCTTCGTTATATACGGGCACGATTACGCTTACCAGCGGTTCTTGGCTCATCGCCGTTTACACTCTTGGGTATTATACCTTGAGTTTCCTGGGGTAGCTGTGCCTGCAGAGCGGTTCATCAGGTAAATTAAACCCCGTAAAGTGGAAATGGCGGGTCGCGAGGAAGCTCTGGAACGGAAACGGCGTGAACTGGTCGAATCGCCGCTGTTCAATTTGACCTTCATGCCGACTCTGCTGTTGTTGCCCGATAGTTTGCGAATCTATCGAGCGACGGACGCGGCGTCGCGCTGGCTTGGTTATCCCCACGAGATGCTCGTGCAGCGAACCTTGTACGACCTGCTTGTCGAGACGCCTGAACAAGCGAAAGCGATTCTCGCCGAGGCGCGTTCGAAGCCGCCGTTTGTGTTGACCGTGCGCCGTCCCGACCGCGAGGAGCGGATTATCGAAGGGGTGATTCACGAACTGCCCGACTACGAGCTGCTGCATCTGAGCTTCGCAGATTTAACGGAGTTGCATCTGCCCTACCGAATCTGGCGTCGTATCGCGACCATCCCGCCGCAGCGCACAGGGTTTGACTTCCTGCGCGAAGCAATCCGACTGATTTCAGAAGCATTAGGCAGCGCGCATGTCTATGTGGGACGATTGGTTGCCTTCGAGCGAATCGAGGGAGTGGTCTATGCCGCCCACGGCGAGCTTCGCGAGCCGTTCGACTACGCCCTGCGCGCGACGCCCTGCGAGAATGTGGTGACGAGCGGGGTGTGTTTCTACCCCCGCGGGGTGCAGCGGCTCTTTCCTGAAGATCGCGCGTTGCAAGAGATGGGGCTGGAAAGTTATATCGGCGCGCCGTTGCGCGACTCGTTCGGGCGCGTGATTGGCATTTTCTGGATTGCGGATGTGAAGCCACTGCCCGAAGTTCGCTCGCTGCAGGAACAATTTCAGGTGTTCGCCACGCGCGTGGCGCACGAACTGCTGCGCGAGCAGACGGAAAGAGAAGCGCAGCAGCTGCGTGAGCAGCTGATGCAGGCGCAGAAGATGGAGAGCATCGGACGCATGGCGGGCGGACTGGCGCACGATTTCAATAACATGTTGACTGCTGTGATGGGCTATGTCGAGCTGGCGCAGAGCGCGGTTCCCGAAAACAGCCCTGCTTATGGGTTCCTCAACAGTGCAATTCTCGCCATCGAGAAAGCCGCAGGCGTCACGCGCCAGCTGATGGCGCTTGCTCGCAATCAACCGATGCAGCGTCAGTCGCTCAATCTAAACGCTGTTGTAAACGAGGCACTGCAGCTTGCCGAAACATGGATACCGTCCCATATTCAGATACAGACCTACCTCAGCGAGTCGCTCTGGCAGGTAGAGGCGGACGCAGTGCAGCTGGCGCAGGTACTGCAGAACCTGTTGCTCAACGCGCGCGACGCCATCCCCGAAACTGGCGGGACGATTACCGTCGAGACTAAAAATGTCGTGCTGGACGCCGAGTACGCCCGCTCCCACTACGAAGTAGTTCCCGGCGAGTATGTGATGCTGACGGTCTCGGATACGGGGGTGGGCATTCCGCCGCAGGTACGCGAGCGCATCTTCGAGCCGTTCTTCACGACAAAACCGCGTGGGCAGGGTACCGGGCTGGGGCTCTCAATTGTCTACAGTATCGTCAAACAGTTGGGCGGGCATATCTGGGTCTACAGCGAGGTCAGCAAGGGTACGACTTTCAAAATCTACCTGCCGCGTGCGCATGACCGCGCCAGCATAGTCGCCGCCGCGCCGCCGCCCGCCGAAACGCTGCGCGGACACGAAACGATATTGGTCGTCGAGGATGAGCCTGGGGTGCTGGAGGTCGCCACAGAGACGCTGCGTCAGCATGGCTATACGGTGCTTGCCGCGAACTCGCCTGCGGAGGCGTTGCAACTTGCTCAGAACTATGGCGAGCCGATTCATCTGCTGGTAACGGATGTCGTGATGCCTATTATGAGCGGGCGAGAGCTGGCAGAGTATCTCACGCGCCTCTATCCGCAGCTGCGCGTCCTCTATGTCTCGGGCTACACGGAGAACACAATTGCCCACCACGGCGTGCTGGAAGCGGGGATTCACTTCCTGCCGAAGCCCTACACGCCCGCGCAACTCGCGCAAAAAGTGCGCGAAGTGCTGGAGAGCGACTGATAAGCACGGCTACGGTATACTTACGGACATGCGGATTGTTCTCGGCGTCGGTGGAGACGGGGCTTACGAACACGCCCTCGCATGGATTCAGGCGTTAGGTTTTGAGCAGCCTCAGGTGATTCTGGCTGCTGTAATCGAGCCGCCGCGCCCCCCGGTGGTGGGGGTCGTCGCGCCGTTCCCTGAGGAAGTGCTGCTGGGAGCGGTTCAGGCGCAGGAAGCGGCGGCGCAAGAGCGACTGAACGCCCTGCAGCAGACGCTGCAGGCGCAGGGGATTGAATCTGAGGCGGTGATTCTACACGGTCAGGCAACCACACGCCTGCTGGAGCTGGCGGAGGAGCGGGGGGCGGATTTGCTGGCGCTGGGCGGCACGCGCAAAGGCACGCTGCAGGCGTTTTTTGTGGGCAGCGTGGCGCGCGCCGCGCTCACTTCCGCGAAACAGAGCCTGTTGATTGCCTACACGCCGCCGCCCGCCGACGCCCCCCTCCACGCCGTGCTGGCAACCGACCACTCCGAGTATAACTATCGGTGCATCGATCTGCTGCTCAAGTTCGCGCCCCGCAACCTGAAGCGAATCGCCATCACGACGGCGTTCGACTTAGACGAGGAGACGCTGGAGTCGCTCACGCGCAGCGCGCCCGCCGTCAAGGAATCGGGCGTGGAGTGGATTATCGAGCAACTCCATGAGCGCAACCGTCGTGTATGTGAGCGGCTGCGCCCGCTTCAGGCAGCCTGCGAGTCGGTCGTGGTGGAGGGGTTG
The DNA here is from genome assembly GCA_964470265.1 of uncultured Fimbriimonadales bacterium. GTDB lineage: Bacteria > Armatimonadota > Fimbriimonadia > Fimbriimonadales > GBS-DC > GBS-DC. Next base: position 10,230 of record CAYYCA010000034.1, read on the forward strand.
CCCATCCCCTCGATTCGGGAGGCGATGGACGAGACGCAGTCGCAATTGCTGATTCTGGGCGCGAAGGGGCACGGGCTGATTGAACGCATTTCGTTAGGCAGCGTCTCGTACCACTTCGCAGTGGGCGAGCGGGCGAACCTGCTCCTGTTGCGCGTTGCGGAGTGAGCCATGCGCCCGCGTAGACGCCTGATTGGGGTAATTGGCAGCTCGATTGGGACGCCCGAGCAACTGAACCTGGCGCGGGAGGTCGGCAAGCGGATTGCCCAGCGGGACGCCATCCTAATCTGCGGCGGGATGACGGGCGTGATGCAGGCGGCGGCGCAGGGCGCACAGGAAGCGGGCGGTCTGACAATCGGAATCCTGCCAGGCGCGAACGCCTCAGAGTCGCCCCCGAACGAGTTTATCGAGATTGCCCTGTTCACGGGACTGCGCGAGGCGCGGAACTATGTGATTGCCAGCGTCTGTGAGGGGCTGATTGCGATTGGCGGCGGCTACGGCACGCTCTCCGAGATTGCGCTCGCGCTCAGGCTCGGCAAGCCGCTTGTGCTGCTCCGCAGCTGGCTATTTCAGATCGAGGGCGAGACCCTCGCCATCCCCACCGCTAACACAGCGGAAGAGGCTATCGAACGGCTCTGGGCGAGTCTGGGTTAGCGTTGCACCTGTCGAACGAAAGCCCCTCCAGACCGCGTGGGTTGCCCGTCTCCCCGCTTCTTGACGGAATCGGCAGGGGAGTGATGGCTGTGATTTCTGGCTGGCGTCCGCATCCGGGTCAGCTTGCGTTTCTTGCTTCCGACGCGCCTGTGCGCGTGCTGGCGTGCGGCAGGCGGTGGGGCAAGACGGAGGTCATCGCGGCGGAGATTGCCCGCACGCTGCTCGGCGGCGCGCCGCGCGCCGTGCTGCTGGTCGCCCCGTCGCAGGAGCAGGCGATGCTGGGGTTCGAGCGGGCGATTGAGTTTCTGCAGCGCGCGGGCGCGCGTCCCACAGTTCGACGCTCGCCCGCCCCGACGCTCACGCTGGGCGATTCGAAGCTCTGGGCGCGGTCGGCGGCGCGTGGCGGGATGCTGCTGCGCGGACGCAAAGCGCACCTGATTATCGTCGACGAAGCCGCCTATGTGCCCGAAGCGGTGGTCACGGAAGTATTGACCCCTATGCTCGCCGACACAGGGGGCAAACTCGCGCTGGTCTCCACCCCGCGCGGCAAGAACTACTTCTACCGCCTTTACCAACAGGGGCAGGAAGATGGCGTCCGTATCTGGAGCCTGCGCAGCCCCTCATGGCATAACCCGCTCCTCTCGCCCACCCTGCTGCAAATGCAGGCAAGTATGATGAGCGCGCGGCAGTTTCAGGTGGAATACGGCGCGATGTTTCTGGACGATGCGGGTCAGGTGTTCCGCACGGAATGGGTCGACCGCGCCCTGCAGTTGAACCTGCCTGAGGAGGGTCTGACCGTAGCGGGGGTGGACTGGGCGCGACGGCAAGACTACACGGCGCTGGCAATTCTGCGTGGATCTCGTGAGGGAGCGAAACTGCTGCTCATCCGCCGCTGGCAAGGTCTGTCGTGGCGGGAGCAGCTCGAGGCTGTCGCCAGGCTGCTGCGCCTGTATCAGCCCGTGCGGGTGCTGTGCGACCGCACAGGCGTTGGCGACCCGCTGCTGGAGGCGTTGCACGAAGCGGGCGTCCCCCAGGCGGAGGGCGTCGTCTTCACGCAGACGGTCAAGCAGAACCTGATCGACCAGCTTGCGCTAATGCTGGAGCAGGGCAGACTGCAACTGTTGCCCGACCCTGCACTGCTCGGCGAACTCTATCACTTCGAAGCGACGCCGACCGCGCGCGGGACGCGCTTGCAGGGCGCAGAAGGGACGCATGACGATTTGGTTATCGCGCTCGCGCTGGCAGCGTGGGGGTTGCCCCAAACTGCCTCCAGCGTGATTCGGACGAGCGGGCAGAGTCGTTATGCAGGGTGAGGTTTCCGATGTCGTGAATCGTCGGCG
>CAYYCA010000035.1:0-12215 GCA_964470265.1 uncultured Fimbriimonadales bacterium
CTCGTCGGCGGGACACCGACGCTACGAACTCAGCTCGCGTAGCGTCGGCGTCCCGCCGACGAGTTGCACTACTTGGAACCTCAGTTGATATTACACACCGTCAGGTATCCTATCTTCAGGTGAACGCCGATGTCGCACGCCGTATTGACCCAGCAACCTACGGAACGCCCGCCGCGCTTCAAGTTCAGCCGCGCGGCGTATGAACAAATGGCGCGCATGGGGCTGTTCGAAGGCAAACGCGTGGAACTGATTGAGGGGGAGATTGTCGAAATGTCGCCCATCGGACCGAAGCACTTCGCCTCCAGCAATAAGGCGCAACGGCTCTTTACGGAGCGCTACGGCAGCAGGTATCTGGTACGCTATCAGGGCCCACTATCGCTCGGTTCAAGCGAACCTGAACCCGACATCGCCGTCGTGGAAGGCGACGATGAAACCTACGCCGACCACCATCCCACTACCGCCCTGCTGGTGGTGGAGTTCTCAGACGCCAGCCTGGAGTACGACCGCCGCGAGAAACTGAGCCTTTACGCCAAAGCAGGCATCCCCGAATACTGGATTGTGAACCTGCAGGCGAACACGCTGGAGGTCTATCGCGAACCCATCCCCGACGCGGAACTGCCCTTTGGCTACGGCTATCGCGTGCGGATGCTGATGAACACGCACGAGCAGATTGCCCCACTTTTCGCGCCCGACCAGCCCGTCGCCGTGCGCGAGATGATTGTGGAGGCAAAACGCAGAACGCCGTAGGAGCGAGCCATGAGCGCAACAACTTTACAAAGCCAGCCGTCCGAACGCCCGCCGCGCTTCAAGTTCAGCCGCGCGGCGTATGAACAAATGGCGCGCATGGGGCTGTTCGAAGGCAAACGCGTGGAACTGATTGAAGGCGAGGTGATTGAAATGCCCCCGTCCACCCCCGAACACTTTGAAACGGGCGATACCTTAAACGAGATTCTGCAAGCCTACTTCGGCAAGGGCTACTGGGTGCGCTTTCAGGGCGACCTGGTGCTGGGTGAGAGCCAGCCCGTCCCAGACATCGCCGTTGTGCAGGGCGATAAGCGCGACTACAAAGGGCGACATCCCGACCGCGCCCTGCTGGTGGTGGAAGTGGCGCACACCTCGCTACACTACGACCGCACCGATAAACTCAGCCTCTACGCCAAAGCAGGCATCCCCGAATGCTGGATTGTGAACCTGCAAGAGAGGCAGCTGGAGGTGTACCGCGAGCCAGCTCCGCGCGAGGATACACCGTTCGGCTATGGCTACGCGCAAATTACCCTACTCCGCCCAGGCGACACCGTGCATCCACTGGCAAAGCCTGAGCCGGGCATCCCCGTTCGCGATATTTTTGAGGGTTGAGCCTACTTCCATTTTCGAACAACGAGTCAAAATTCAAGGTATAATAGGCGCGTCGCTGGAGCAGTGAGATTCCTCGCTCCGCTCGGAATGATAATCGCGCCAAGAGCAACACCAGGCTATCATTCCGAGCCGAAGGCGAGGAATCTGCCTCGCCAGCGACGAATCTAACACAGGAGGCAACTGATGAGAGCAATTACTTTGCGTGGAGGCGAGTTTCTGCTGAAAGCGGTGGAGCCGTCGACGGTGTTCACCCCCGAAGATTTCACCTCCGAAGACCTTGCGTTAGCCCAAGCCGCGGAAGAGTTCGTGCGCGGCGAGGTGCAGCCCCGCAACGAAGCCATCGAGAAGCAAGAAGAGGGGCTAACCGTGAGCCTGCTCAAGAAAGCGGGGCAGCTCGGACTGCTCGGCGCAGACCTGCCCGAAGCGTTCGGCGGATTGAACCTACCCAAGACCACCAGCACACTGATTGCCGAGCGGATGAGCCTGCAAGCGTCGTTCGCTGTCTCGTGGGGCGCGCATGTGGGCATTGGCACGCTGCCGATTCTGTTTTTCGGCACGCCCGAACAGAAGCAGAAGTACCTGCCCAAGCTCGCTACGGGCGAGATGATTGCCGCCTTCTCGCTCAGCGAGGCGAACTGCGGCTCCGACCCCCTCTCCGCCCGCACGAAAGCGACCCTCTCGCCCGACGGCAAGTACTACCTGCTCAACGGCGAGAAGATGTGGACGACCAACGCGGGCTGGGCAGACCTGTTCATCGTGTTCGCCAAGGTTGACGGCGAGAAGTTCACGGCGTTTATCGTGGAGCGCAACTTCCCTGGCGTGTCGGTCGGGCGCGAGGAGCATAAACTCGGCATCAAAGGCTCCAGCACGCGCCGCGTGATTCTGGACAACGCGCAGGTGCCCGTGGAAAATGTGCTGCACGAGATTGGCAAGGGGCATCATGTGGCGTTCGGCGTGCTGAACATCGGGCGGTTCAAGCTCGCGGCGGCTGCGCTCGGCGGAGCGAAAGAGGCGCTCACCATCGCCACGCGCTACGCCAAAGACCGTCAGCAGTTCGGGCAGCCCATCGCCAACTTCGGCATGATTAAGCACAAACTCGCGGAGATGGCGATTCAGCTCTACGCGCTGGAAAGCACGGTCTACCGCACGGCGGGCATGCTGGAGGAGGTGACGCACGGCATCGACCCGCTCGCCCCCGACGCCAACGCCCAGTATCGCGAGGCGGACGAGGAGTACCCCGTGGAGTGCGCCATCCTGAAGGTGTTCGGCTCGGAGGTGCTGGACTATGTGGCGGACGAGACCATGCAGATTCACGGCGGTTTCGGCTACACGGAGGAGTTCCCCGCCGCGCAAATTTACCGCGACAGCCGCATCAACCGCATCTTCGAGGGCACGAACGAGATTAACCGCCTGCTGATGCTGGATCAGCTAATGCGTCGTGCGCTCAAGGGCAAGCTGCCGGGCTTGATGGAGGCGATTGGCGCGATTCGCGCGGAGCTGAACACCCCGCAGATGCCCACGCCCGACCCCATCGACCCGCTGGAGGCGATTGAACGCTACATCGCCAACGCGAAGAAGGCGGTGCTTGCCGTCGCAGGCATGGCAGCCGAGCAGGTCGGCACAGAGCTGGAGGAGAAGCAGGAGATTGTGGGGCACTTGGCGGACTGCTTGATTCAGCTTTATGCGATGGAGAGCGCGTACCTGCGCACGCGCAAGCTGCAGCAAAAGGGCTACGACATCACGCTGCCGCTGGCGATGACGCGCGTGTTCGCCTACGACGCGATGGATGCGATTGAGGCGCATGCTCGCCGCGCCATCCACAGCTTCGCCGAGGGCGACATGGCGCAGATTCTGCTCACTGCGCTGAAACGCTTCATGCGCCGCACCGCCGAACCGAACACGATGGCGCTGCGCCGTCAAGTGGCGGAGTATGTGTTGCAACACGAGCGCGCATGGACATCCGCAGGCGCAGTGCGCGAGGCGGTGGGCGTGTAGTCTCCTTGGTGCGACGGCACTCCTGCCGTCGCACCCTGAAGTTTGTCATACCAATCGGAGTTTCAAGTGCTGTAAAACCTTCGTGAGGGGCGCGCCTGCCGTTGTTTGCCCTCACCCCCAGCCCCTCTCTGACAACGGTACAACGCATAGGTTCAACTCTGCTGCACCAACAACCGATTCGGCTCCATCAACCATCTTACCCCCCTCCGTAAGGTTCCCCCCGCTTCGCGAGGGGAACCGAATCCGGCACGGTTCCCCCTACTGCGTAGGGGGAACCTGAAGGAGGGGGTTCTCAGAAAAACAGGGCTACTACGCTCAGGTTGAGGGAGAGCGTTGTACCCTTATCAGGAGGGGGCTGGTGGTGAGGTGAGAGAAGCGTCGGAAATTGCAGCCACTTCTCTCCGAGTTGAGGCAAAGCTGTGTACCCTTATCAGAGAGGGGGCAGGGGGTGAGGGCGGAATTGCGACACTTGAAACCCCAGTTGGTAAGCCCTTCCCACGAAAAATGGGATGGAAACGCTCAGAGCAGCGAAAGAGATTCCTCGCTTCGCTCGGAATGACAAGAGTTGTTATTCCGAGAGAAGCGAGGAATCTCTTCTGGTATCATTCTTTACGGGAAAGGCTTATCACTTTACGCGAAAAACGCAGTCTGTAGCGGTGCATGGGCAGTGCAACACACAAGATGTAGCGCAAACCGCGCAAAGTGCCAAACCTCAAGGTGCGACAGCATTCCTGCCGTCGCATTTATTGCCCCTGTTGCCGGTCCAGAGGGATCGTGTAGGTCTCTGGCGCGCCGGGTGGCTGGATGCCATACTGTCCCGTCTGGGGGTCCAGTTTCACATCGCCAACAGGCGGCGGCGACTGCACTGGCGTACCGCTGCCTGTAGGACGCGGCGCAGGCGTGTCATACCGATTCGGCGGCGGCAACTCTACGCCGCCGGGATTCGGCGCGGAACCTTGCCCTGTAGACGGCGCGCTTCCTGCAGGCGAGGTCTCTACTTCCACAGGCGGCGCGGCGCGCACGCTCCGCTCGATCTCAATCTGTGTTTGTCCCTGACGCTCCGCAATCGCGTCGCGCACATCCGCCTCGCTGTACGACTTCCGCTGGCAACCAGTGAATCCCAGAGCGACCAGCAGCCCCAGACAACCTGCAATAATTCGGCTCATACTGAATATTATGGCACACCCGCTTCCTCTGTCCAGTCGCCCACGCGCAGCACCTCGCGCTCCAGTTGCACGCCGTAGGTCTCGTACACCACGCGCTCGATGTGGCGGGCGAGCCGATCGAAGTCGCGCGCTGTCGCCCAGCCGCAGTTGATGAGGAAGTTCGCGTGCTTGCGCGAGACGCATGCGCCGCCTACGGCGTAGCCCTTCAGCCCGCACGCCTCGATGAGATAGCCTGCGGGGACAACGCCCGCCTCACGCATCGGCGCAGGGAGGCTGGGTAAACGCTCCGCCAGCGCGCGGTCGTAGACATTTTTGAAAAAGCTACCCGCCGACGATTCGGGCGGCTGCTTGAGAATGCGCTGCAACTGGTATCCCCGCGCCCGGCGGAGAATCTCGCGCCGACAGTCGGGCTTGAGGCGCATGCGCACCGCAAGCAAGCTGGTTGGGGGCGCGTTCGGACGGCGCAGGCGACTGTCGCGATACGAAAACTCCATCCAGTCGGGCGTGGTGCGCATGCGCACACCCTCCGAGACCAGATCCAGCTCAATCAGCAAATCGGCGATGTTGCTCCGATACGCGCCTGCGTTCGACACCAGCGCGCCGCCCAGCGTGCCTGGAATGCCGACGGCGAACTCCAGCCCGCTCAATCCCGCCTGCGCGGTTTTCAGAAACAAATCGCGAAACGCGACGCCCGTCTCGGCATAGGTTTCCTCGCCAATCTCCATCCGCTGGCAGGCGTTGTAGAGGACGAGCGCAGGGATGCCTTTATCGCTCACCAGGATATTGCTCCCGTGCCCCATGATGAACACGGGCACGGCGTTCTGATGCGCCCAGATTGAGATTCGGGCGAACTCTTCGAGGTCGCGCGTCTTATAAAACAGCGCGGCAGGTCCGCCGACGCGCAGGGTGGTATGACGACGCAACGGCTCTGCTCGGCGGGGTATGCCGATGCAGAGCCGCGACAGAGGCTCCAGCAGTGCGTCCCAGTTCATCCGACGGCGCGCAGCACCTTGCCCGCCTTCAGACAGCGCGTGCAGACTCGGATGCGCCGCACGGTTTTCCCGCCGTTCACATAGGCGCGCACCGTCTGCAAATTCGGCGACCACTGACGCTTCGTCTTCGGAGCGCGATAGCGCCACTGACCCGAATGCTTGTGCTGGATGCTGTTGCCGAACATCGGCCCTTTGCCACAGACTTCGCAAACCTGTGCCATGATTGCCTCCTGTGTTGTCGAGGGAATATTATACCTGACAGAGGCAGTCACGATTCCGCCCCCCCAATTTGTGAAAGCATTCCCACCTTGTGAGGATTCTGTGATTTTCGATGATTATACTGAGGCTGTAGACTTCGCACCAACGCGAAGTCGGGAGGCAACCATGAAGAAATGCTACATTTTCGGGCTAAGCGCAGTTCTCGCGCTGGGGATGCTCAGCGGTTCGTTGGCGCAGGGCGTCTCGCAGTCGTTTACCTATCAGGGGTTCCTGCGTCAAGGTGGCGCGCCCCTGACCAACCCGTCGCAGCAGATGACCTTTCGGATTTACGACGCGCTCACAGGCGGTTCGATGCTGTGGAACTCTGGCGCGCTGAATGTGAATGTGAACAACGGGCTGTTCACGGTGCAGCTGAACGCCCCCGCCAGCGTGTGGAGCGGCGCGGAGCGGTTTCTGGAGATTCAGGTTGGCGCGACCACCCTCACGCCGCGCGTGCGCCTGAACCCGACCCCTTACGCCAACACCGCCTCGATGGTGAACATGTTCCAAACGGGTACTCAAAACCCCAATCGGATGATCATCACCCACTCGCCCACATTCAACGAATGGGGCTTACAATACCGTGACGACGAGGACGCTTTCTATTTTCTCGGCGCAGGATTTCCTCGGTTGCGCATCGGTCTTGCCGATGGATTGCTGCAATACCCGCAGGACGCGGCGGCGGGGCGCGTGTTGACCAGCGACGCCACGGGCAACGCCACCTGGCAGCCGATTAGCATCGCGGGGCTTCCTGCAGGCGGCGACCTGACGGGAACCTATCCGAACCCGACGATTGCGGCGAACGCCGTGAACAACGCCAAACTCGCCAACGACGCCGCCTCGCTGAGCAAGGTTTCGGGCGGCGCGCTGTTTAGCGACGGCTCGTTCGTGGGGCTGGGCACGACCTCGCCCGTCGGCTCAGGGCGGTTCGTCATCGCAGGGAACGCCCCCGGCTATGTGGGCATGTACACGCAGTCGCTCGTCGCCAACGGGCAACCGTTCTACGGCTACGCGCTCCCCAGCGCAATCGCGTGGCACTATCTGGACGGTCAAGACGGCAACAAATGGAAACTGTTCTATGGGGGCGACCGCCTCACCGTGACCCCTACTGGGAACATGGGTGTCGGTACAACAACCCCTCAAACGAGGCTCCATGTGCTTTCAGGCGATGGCACGCCACTGACCGTTCAGGGTAACAACGCCGTCGCTTACATAAATGTCCTTACGCCTGCTAACCGCGAGTCGGCGGTGTTGTTCAGCAATCCCAACTTCGCTGCGGGCGGTATTGTGTACAACAACACCGGGACTCCGAACGGACTGCAGTTCCGCACCAACGGGAATGTGAATCGTGCGGTGATTACGGACACAGGACTGGTGGGAATCAACACCTTAGCTCCTGCCGCACGGTTGCATGTGCAAGGCGCGTCAGCCAGCCAAACAACTGCGATTATCACGGGCAACGGTGGGCAGTACCGCACGGACTGGCCCACAGGCTGGTTGGGTGGCTTAGCCACTTGGGACATCTTGTGTTCGGGTGTTCGTACCAGCCTTCTCATCGCCGATAGCCTCGTGCGCACCGCTGTGCTGGAAATCACGGGCGCAGACCTCGCCGAGAAGTTCCCCACCACCGACACCGTTGAAGCAGGTATGGTGGTGGAGATTGACCCCGACAATCCTGGGCACTTGCGCAAGGCGCAGGGCGCATACAACACGCGCGTGGCGGGCGTGGTCGCCGGCGCGAACGGACTGCCCACCGGCATCGTGCTGGGCAATCTGGAAGGCAGCGAGCGGCACACCGCCATCGCGATGAGCGGGCGCGTGTGGGTCTACGCCGACGCCACCGAACGCGCGATCGAACCCGGCACGCTGCTCACCACCTCCGATAAGCCCGGCTACGCGATGGCGGTGCGCGACAAAGACCGTGCGCAGGGCGCGATTCTGGGCAAAGCGATGACCCGACTGGAACAGGGCAAAACGGGTATGGTGCTGGTACTCGTGAACCTGCAATAAGGAGGCGAACACGATGCGACATGTATGGATAATACTCTGCCTCAGCCTAATGATGGGCGGCTGGGCGCAGGAAGACGCGGCGGAAGACGACTTCGACCGCCCTGTTGTCGACGGCGTACAGATGGGCGAGGAGCTGTTTCTCAGCACACTGCGTGCACCTGGGAAACTGGTTGCGCCGCAGATTGGCGCGCGCAAGCTGAACTTGCCGCCCACGATTGCGCCTGAGGCGCCGCAGGGCGTTGCGGGAACCGCTGCGCCCGCTACAATGCCCATCGGTTATCTGCTGGACGCGCCGCGCGGACTCTTTGAGAACACCCCATGGCGCGCCACGCCCGACGGTGGTTATGTCAAACGCCTCGAACTGCGCTCCGAGAACGCTACTGCGCTGCGCGTGGTGCTGACCGACATCGGCGGGCTGGAGCTGCGCGTTTATGACCCCGCGGCAGGCTACGCCTTTGGACCCTATACCCACCCGCGCCTGAACGAGGACGGCACATGGTGGTCAACCGTCATCTTCGGCGACATGATTGGGCTGGAACTGTACGCGCCGCCGGGCGCAACCCCGCCCCGCAAAATGCCTGAAATCGTCGGCATCTTCTACATGTACGCCGATTTCGAGAACTGGTTCTCGGATTTCAACCCCGCTTCAGGCGACTGCTATACCGACGCCGTCTGTTTCCCCGCGTGGATTGACTCTATCGAGGGGCGCGCGATTGGTAGGCTCATGGGCACAACAGGCTGCACGGGCGCGTTGATTAATCGCAATCCGAGCGACTTCGCGCCGATTATGCTGACCGCGCGCCACTGCATCAACACACAGGCGGCGGCAAACGGCGTGATTGTCATCTGGTTCTGGCAAAGCCAGACCTGCAACGGCAAGAACCCACCGAACCTCAATAGCCTGCCCCGCAACGACGGCGCGCTGTTGCTGAAAACCGACTTCAGTTCCGAATGGACGCTGCTGGGACTGTATGAACCGCCAGGCAGCGATTCGTATGTGGGCTGGGATCCGAACTACTGGTCGAACGGCGGCGCGGCGACGGGGATTAGCCATCCAGCGGGGCTGCCGAAACGGATTCAGTTCGGTACGAAAACGACCGACAGCAACTGTTTGGGCGCAGGTTCGTTCTACGCACAGTGGACGACAGGGCGCGTCACGGGTGGTTCGTCGGGGTCGCCTGTGTACGACGCCAATCGCCGTGTGCGGGGCACGCTCTCTTGCGCCACTGACACCGATGGTGATGGCGTAGGTGGTCCCTGCGCGAATGACGGCTGGTACGGGCGTTTGGATTTGGGCTTCCCGGAACTGCGCTGGTACATTTCCGGGATGGCGAACCCGACCTTTGTGAACCGCGCGGTGTCGGGCGACCCCGGCAACGACGGAGCCAATGAACGCGGCACTTCAGGCAACCCGTTCAACACGGTCTACGAGGGCACTTTCTGTGTGCCGACGGGCGGTACGGTGCGCATCGCGCCGGGCAGCTACAACGAGCGGTTCCGCCTCTGGCGCGCGATGCGTCTGGAGCGCGAGGGCAGCTCGGGCGTGGTGCGTATCGGCGCACCGTAAGTTCTCACCCTCAGCCCCTCTTCCGCACGCGGGGGGAGGGGGAGTAAACACAAGGAGGCTCTAATGAAAACACTGATGAAACTCGCAAGTGTGGCAGCGGTTGCGCTGCTCAGCCTGCTGTGCGCCCACGCCCAATCGGGCGGCGGCTACGACCTAACCTGGTGGACGACTGACGGCGGCGGGGTCACTTTCGCCACTGGCGGGAGCTTCGAACTCGGCGGTACAGCGGGTCAGCCCGACGCCACGCGCCTGAACGAACTGGCGGGCGGGGAGTTCCGCATGACGGGCGGCTTCTGGTTCGTGTCGTGCATCATCACCAACGGCGACGCGGACGGCAACGGCTGCGTGGATGACGCCGACCTGTTGCTGGTGCTGTTCAACTTCGGTGCAACTGGCTTCAACCTCGCCGATGTGAACTGCGACGCCGTTGTAGACGACGCCGACCTGCTGATTGTGCTGTTCAACTTCGGCATAGGGTGCTGACGCCCACTGGTACGACGGCGGGGACGCCGTCGTACCTTGCTCCTCCTAGGGCGACGGCGGGGACGCCGTCGTACCTGTACCGTTCAGGTATAATCCCTGCGCTATGCCGAAGCCCAAGCATGCCGAGCCGAAACTCGTGAACATCGAGATTAACGGCATTCCCCTGCAAGTGCCTGAAGGCGAGCTGCTGGTGGAAGCCGCCAAGCGCGTGCAAGCGGATATTCCTATCTTTTGTTATCATAAGTATATGCAACCTGTGGGGATGTGCCGCATGTGCCTCGTGGAAGTGGGCTACAAGCAGCCCGACGGCAGCGTGCGCAAAATGCCCAAACCGCAGGCGTCTTGCACCCTGCCATGCACGGAAGGACTGGTCGCATGGACGGAGACCGAGCAAATCGTGAAGGACCGCCGCGCCGTGCTGGAGTTCCTGCTGATTAATCACCCGCTGGACTGCCCCATCTGCGACCGCGGCGGCGAGTGCCCCCTGCAAAACAACACGCAGTTCTACGGACCTTCCACCAGTCGCTACATCGAAATCAAGCGCCACCTGCCGAAAGCGTTCCCCCTGTCTAAATATGTCGCGCTGGATCTGGAGCGGTGCATTCAGTGCGGGCGGTGCGTGCGCTTCACCGAAGAGGTGTCGGGCGATTCGCAACTCGGCTTCCTGTTCCGTGGGGCGCAGACCCAGCCGCATACTTTTCAACTCACCGAGTTCACCAGCCGATTCAGCGGGAATGTAATCGAAATCTGTCCTGTGGGCGCGCTCACCAGCCGTACCTACCGCTTCCGCGCCCGCCCGTGGGACATCACGACGCAGAAAACCGTCTGCACGATGTGCTCCAACGGCTGTAATCTGTATGTCGACAGTCGCTCGGGGAAGGTGGTGCGCATTAACGCCCGCGAGAACCCGCAGGTGAACGAGACCTGGACTTGCGACAAGGGCAAGTTCGAACAAACCTACATGCACGCGCCCGACCGAATCACGCAGCCGATGATACGGCGCGGCAAGGAGTGGGAGCCGATTCGCTGGGGCGACGCCTATGACCTGCTGTTAGAGCGTTGGAACGCCCTGAACGGCAACGGGCGCGCCGTCGCAGGGTTGGCAGGGCATAGGCTCAGCAACGAGTCGCTTTACCTGTTCCAGAAGCTGATGCGCGGCGCGTTCCAGACGAACAACATCGACCACCGCCTCACGCGCTATCAGGGCGAGTTGAGCGCGCCGCCCGTGCAAAATGAGTATCGCGACCTGGAAGCGACCGCGCTCGTGTTCGTGTTCGGCTCCGACCTGGTAGACGAGCAGCCGATGGTGTTCCTGCGCACGCGCAAGGCGTGGCGACGCTACGGTGTTCAGGCGATGGTGGCGTATCCTGTTGCCAACGCCGTCGAGGAGTTCGCGATGCACCGCCTGCGCTATCGCCCCGGCAGCGAGGACGCGCTGCTGAAGGGCTTGCTGTACGCGCTGCTGGACATGTTGCCCAATCCGCCCGCCGACGCCGAGTGGCTGAAGGCGCGAATCGGCGACTGTACCCCCGCATGGACGCAGGATCAGACGGGCGTCTCTGCAGATACCTTGCTCGCCGCCGCGCGCCAGATTGCCGAATCGCCGAGTATGCTCATCCTCGCAGGCGAGAAGGTGTGGAACCACCCGCGCGCGGGCGAGGTCATCGAGCTGCTGCAGGCGTTGAACCGTATCACGGGCAACGACTCGCGCGAGGAAGGCGGCTTGAACCTCATGCCGACGGGCGCGAATCAGCAGGGCGCACTGGAGTTGGGCGTCCTTCCGCACCTGTTGCCGGGCTACGCGCGTGTGGACGATGCGGCGGCGCGGGCGCGCTTTGAGGACGCCTGGGGCATGCCGCTGCCCGCCGAAGTCGGGCTAAACACCGACGCCATCTTTCAGGCGTGTCTGCAGGGCGAGGTGCAGATGCTCTATATTGCAGGCGCAGACCCTGTCAGCGAGCATTACGAGCCAACGCTCGCCGAGCGTGCGCTGCGGGCAACCGAGTTCGTGGTCGTGCAGGATATTCGCCTGACGGAGACCGCTCGCTACGCCGACCTGCTGTTGCCCGCCTGCCCATTCACCGAGTACGAGGGCACTTTCACGAACTGGGAGCGGCGCGTGCAGCGATTCTGGCAGGCGCACCCGCCCCAGGGCGAGGCGAAGCCCGACTGGCAGGTGTTCGCGGAGTTGTGGCTGCGCACCCAGCGCCAGACGCCGCCCTTCAACGCCCGCGAGGTGATGGGGGAGATCGCACGGCTGGCGCCCGCGTTCGCCGGCTGCGCCTATGAGCAACTCGGCGAGCAGGGTGCGCGGTTATCCTGATTAGGGCTTCCAAGGGTTGTGCAATCGTCGGCGGGACGCCGACGCTACGAACGCGCTTTGCGTAG
>CAYYCA010000036.1:0-9192 GCA_964470265.1 uncultured Fimbriimonadales bacterium
ACTATCTCTTCCCGCTCCATCCGTTCAGGCGCGCTAACGCCCAGCAGTTCCAACGCGCGGGCGAGGGTGAGTCGCGTCGCCTGAGTGAGCAGCAGGCGCGCCGCTTGCAACGCAGGCTCCGCGCCCAGTACGCGGCACTCCGTATAAAACCCATGGAACGCCCGCGCCACATCCAGCGCGTAGGCGGTCAGGCGATGCGGCGCGTCGTGTTGCACTGCCAGCGCAATCTCGTCGGGCAGGTCGGCGAGCTTTTTCACCAGCGCCACCTCCGCCTCGTGGGTCAGCACGCTCAGGTCGGTCGCAGCAGGGTCGGGCATCGCCACGCCGCGCTCCGCCGCCGTGCGCTCGATGCTACAGATCCGTGCGTGCGCATACTGCACATAGAACACGGGGTTTTTCTCCGACTGCTCCTTCGCGAGTTCGATATCGATGTCCAGCGTGCTGTCGTGCGAGCGCAGCAGGTAGAAAAAGCGCAGCGCGTCCACGCCGATTTCGTCCATCACCTCGCGCAGCGTGATGAACTCGCCAGCGCGTTTGGACATGCGCACCGGCTCCGCCCCGCGAAACAGGTTCACCAGTTGATAAATCAGGATATGCAGGCGGTTCGGGTCGTAGCCCAGCGCCGCCATCGCCGCCTTCATCCGCGCCACATAGCCGTGATGGTCTGCGCCCCAGAGGTTGATCATCAGGTCGTAGCCGCGTTCATACTTGTCGCGATGGTAGGCGACATCGGCGGCTAAGTAGGTCGGCATGCCGTTCGCGCGCACCAGCACGCGGTCCTTCTCGTCGCCGAAGGCAGTCGATTTCAGCCACAGTGCGCCCTCATGTTCGTAAGCGTAGCCGCGCGCGCGCAGGGCATTCAGGGTTTCCTGAACCTTGCCCGCATCGTACAGGCTCTGCTCCGAAAACCAGCGGTCGAAGCGCACGCCGAAATCTTCCAGGTCGCGCGCCTGTTCCTGCAGCATCTGCTGTTTGGCGATTTGCTCGAAGCGTTTCAGCACGGTTTCGGGGTCGCCCTGTGCGAAGTCGTTGCCGTGCTGCTCGCGAATACTTTGTGCAATCTCCCGCACATATTCGCCGTGATAGCCGTCTTCGGGCATTTCGGCGGATTCGCCCAGCAGCTGCCGATAACGGGTCAACACCGAGAGCGCGAAGTTCCGAATTTGGGTGGAATTCTCGCCGTCGTTGATGTAGAACTCGCGTTCGACGGTGTAGCCGGCGGCTTCGTAGAGTCGGGCGAGCGTGTCGCCGACGGCGGCGTTGCGCCCGTGTCCGAGCGTGAGCGGTCCCGTGGGGTTCGCGCTCACGAACTCGATAAGTATCCGCTTACCTGCGCCCAGGGTGAGGTTGCCGTAGTGTGCGCCCTGCTCCAGAATGTGGCGCACGACCTCACCCGCCCAGTTCGGCTTGAGGTAGAAGTTCAGGAACCCCGCGCCCGCAACTTCCACCCGCTCCACCCATGCGCTCGATTCGGCGGGCAGATGCTGACGAATTGCTTCGGCGACCTCGCGGGGGTTGCGTCGCGCCTGCCGTGCGAGGAGCATCGCGAGGTTCGCGGCGAAGTCGCCAAACTGCGGATTGCGCGGCGTTTCGATCTCGAACTCAGGCAGCGTTTCAAACTCCAGCGCGCCCGCTTCCCGCGCGGCGAGCGCTGCCTGCTGCACCCACTCGGCTAACTGCTGGCGTATCATGGAACGCCAATTATACCGAAGACGGGCTTATCGCTTTACGGGCACGCCCCAGCCGTCGTACTCGCCGCCGAACGCCGCCGCCACGCTCTCCAAAAACTCGATGCGCCGCTCCAGTTCCGCCGCATCGGGACGGTGATAGGCGTACACCACCACGACCCAGTCGCCGTGCGCGGAGGGACCCGCCTCGGTCTGATAGCCCGCGTCTTGCAACGCCAGCGCCGCAAAGCCCGCAAGACGCTCGTCGTCAAAGTAGAGGAAATGCTCAAACGGACACACCGCGTCGGGATTGACGCCTGTATCCAGCATATACTGCAACGCCATCCAGTCGTCAGCTCGCATGCATTACCCCCTGCAGCAAGTATACCTCACTTCCGATTCGCTATTCCTGCTTCAGGTAGAGTTCCAGTTTCTGGCGGAGCAGTTCGCGGGCGCGGTGGAGGCGCGCCTTCACCGCCGCCTGCGTCAGCCCCAGTTTTGCGGCGGTCTCTTCGGTGGACAGCCCTTCAATATCGCGCAGTTGCAACACAGGGCGGAGCGAGTCGGGCAGTTCCGCCACCGCCTGCTGTACGCGCTCGCGCAGGTCGTTCTCAATCGCAATCGCTTCGGGATCCTGGGAATACTGATCGATTAGCTGACGCAGGATCTCTTTCCCTTCGTCGCTGTTGAGGGGGTCGTCGAGCGAGTAGAAGCGATCCAAGTCGCGGCGGGCGCGGATGCAGAGCCGTCGCGCGATGGTGTAGAGCCATGTGGCGAAGTTGGCGTCGCCGCGGAACTGCTGCAGCGCTTTGAAAGCGTTCAGCAGGGCGTCCTGCAACACATCGTGCGTCGTATCGGGGTTCCCGCCGCAGGCTTTGAGCAGCGAGCGGAACACCCTGTCGCGATAGCGCGCCCAGAGCCTGTCAAAGGCGCGGTCGTCGCCCTGTTTCGCGGCTTCAATCAGGTAAGCGTCTTCGGTCATCGTCATGGGCACTCAATATCAATTACGGTTTGGCGGTGAAGGTTTGCACCTCGCCCGCCTGTAAGGTGAGCGTCGGGTAGACCACGAGGTTCGCAAAGCGTCGTAGGTATGCGCCGCCCGCGTTGCGCGCTTCGGATTGCGCTTTGCCCAGCGACTCCAGCCACGCAGGGTTGAAGGTGAGTTCCGCGCGCTGATAGATTTCGGGGTCCAGTGCGTAATCCCAGAGGACGACGCGTTTGTTCTCCTGTTGGGCGGCTTGCAGGGTGGTTGGAAAATCGGTTGCGGGGTCGAGCCAGCAGCTGGCGTCGATGGCTTGCGCCCTGCCCCCCGCATAGTAGCGGAGCCACTCTGCAAGGCGCGTGGAGGCAATCAGCACATCGCCATCGCGGATGCCTGTGGAGAACGCCGCCGCTTCCTGTCGCTCGCCGTCATGCTCGGTCGAGCGGAGCGTGGCGGCTTTCATCAGCCCGAACACGAGCATCGTGAGCGCAAGCGCAGGGAGAATAATATTCACTCGCCGCGCATCCTCTTCGACATAGCTGCCCAGCCAGCCGCCCAGCCCGACCATCGCCCAGAACAGCGTCCACAAATAGAACGCCTGCCGGTCGCCCTGCCAGAGGACGAGGATAATGAGCGAGAGCAACAACGCCCCGCCGCCCAGCCCGCGCGCCGCGCTGACGAGCCGATCGGTCGCCACCCGCTCGCCTGAAAACTGGAGCGTCCCCAGCACAATCACGAAAATTAGCGCGAGCAGCAGGAAGAAGCCCTTGATGAGCGTGACGAACCCGCCGCCAAGCACATACTGATACACATCGCGCACGCGAAACGGCTGCCCCAGCGACAGCAGGAAACTCTGCGCCTGCTCGCCCAGCATGCGCCAGTATAACCCCGAGTAGCGCGGCACATCGATTGCGCTCGCGCCTTCGCCTGTCCAGAACCACTCCACGATGGAGGGCTTGGGGCGCGTCGCGCCGCCAACCTGTACCTGCGCCGGCAGCACCGCGAAGTAGACAACGAGATAGCCCACAAGCGCGACGCCTAACGCCGCGCCCAGCAGTCCCACGCCGCCGCCGCGCCGCAAGGCGACCATCCCCGCCGCCAGTGCAGGAATCAGCGCGAACAGGTTCACCAGTCCCAGTAGGCCCGCCAGCACTCCGAGTCGCGCGCCGCCGCTCGAGTCCAGCTCGCGTCCCGCCAGCCAGCGAATCGCGCTCAGCCCCCACCACGCGGTCAGCATCATGGAAAGGGACGCCACAGGCAACATCGACGCGCTCACCCATGCGACATTCGCGCCGTAAAACAGGAACACCGCCCAGCTGCTCAACACAGCGCCCAGCCCCGTAAGGCGTAAGATTCGGAACAGAATCAGCCCCGAGAGCCAGATACTGAGCGTACTCACTACCTGCGCGGCGTCTACCAGCGGGATTGCAATCCTCAGGGGCAGCGCGACAAGCCACAGCAACGCCACGCCCAGCACGCTGTGCCCGCTCCACCATGTGGTCGAGGCGCGGCTGAACCCCTCAGACGCCGCCGCAATCTGACGGAGTCCCTCATAGTCGATATAATAAGAGCGGAGAAGAATATTCAGCAGGGCGTACAACCCGCTGAAGACCCACATCCCTATGGGTATCCCGAACAGTTCCTTCCTGAGCATAGGTTCACTCCGCGTAGGTGGCGATATGACGCAGTAGCTCCTTCACTTGCTCGCGCGTCGGCTGCACTGGGTTGAACAGGATCGAGCCGTCCGCCAAGGTTAGATCCGCCAGCGTCTCCAGGTCGCTCTCGGAGACCTCCACGCCGACATCAATCAGGTGAGCGGGCACGCCGACCTCACTCCTTAGTTGGCGCACGCGCAGGATAGCGTCTTCGGCGGTGAAGGTTTTGTCCCACATCCAGCCCTGCATGACGGCGCCGGGCATCGGCACTGCTTCCGATTCGACGCTGGCGTAGCCCATCACTTGCGCGATTTCCTCGAAGCGTTCGCGTCGGCTCTCCAGATTGAAGTGCATCGCGACAGGCAGGGCGAGCGCGCAGCATAAGCCGTGCGGCAGGTCGTACAGTCCGCCAATCGCGTGCGCCATCGCGTGCGCCAGCCCGACCATGCTGTTGTTGAACGCCGCGCCCGCAATCGTGGCGGCGAACGCCATCGCGCCACGCGCCTCCATATCCGATGCGCCATTCTCGACCGCGCGCGGCAAATAGCGCGTAATCAGCCGAATCGCCTCGAACGCCAGCAAATCCGAGAAGGGGTTCGCCTGTAAATCCACGATTGCCTCAATCGCGTGGGTGAGCGCGTCCAGTCCCGTCTGCGCCGTCGCGGCGGGGGGCAGGTTGCGCGTCATTTCGGGGTCGACAATCGCCAGGTGCGGCGCGAGGTAGCGGCTCAGCACGGGCATTTTCTGATGTTTCGCAGTATCAGTGAACATCGCGATAAAAGTCACCTCGCTGCCCGTGCCTGCCGTGGTGGGGATAGCGATTAACGGCTTGCACGGCGCAGGCACGGTGTCCGTGCCTTCGTAGTCGCGCACGCGCCCGCCGTGGGTGCGGATGGCGTTAATCAGCTTCGCGCTGTCCATCACGCTCCCCCCGCCGACGGCAATTACGACATCTTTGTCCTGCGCCTGCGGAACCGCCGCCTCGATGCTCTCGATGGTCGGGTTGGGCACAACGCCTGTGTAAAGCTCGTAGCGCACGCCCTGCGCCTGCAGCTGCGCCTCAACGGATTGTGTCAATCCCGCTCGATGGACGCCCTCGTCCGTCACAATCAACGCGCTTGTCCAGTTATTCAGACCGCACTCGAAGCCTAAGTTTTCCACTGCGCCCTGTCCGAACAGCAGGCGCGTCGGCATGTCGAAGCCGAAGATAGTGCTGAGCATAGCAAAAGCAGAGTTCGGCTCAGCCGAACAGATTCCTGCTGAGCCGACGTGGACTGCTGGAGAGTAGGCGGCGCTATGTTTGGCGTACGGGAACGCCTCGCTCGTGGAGGTACTGTTTCAGGGCATGGAGGGTGTAGACGCCGTCATGCACGATGGAGGCGACGAGCGCGGCGGCGGCGTGTCCTTCGGTGAGCGCGTCGTAGAGATGTTCGGGCTTGCCCGCGCCGCCCGATGCAATCACCGGCACGGGCACAGCGTCGGCGACCAAGCGCGTGAGAGTGAGTTCGTAGCCGATTTGCGAGCCGTCCCGATCCATACTGGTCAGCAGGATTTCACCCGCGCCGAGCGCGACGACGCGCTGCGCCCACTCCACGGCGTTCAGCCCCGTCGGCGTGCGCCCGCCGTGCGTGTAGACTTCGTAGAACTCCCCGTTCCAGCGGGCGTCGATGGCGACCACCACGCACTGACTGCCAAACTGCTCCGCCGCCTGGGTAATCAGCGCGGGATTCTCGACGGCGACGGTGTTCAGGCTCACTTTGTCCGCGCCTGCGTGCAAAATCGCGCGGATGTCGTCCAGCGTGCGGATGCCCCCGCCGACCGTGAAGGGGATGAACACCTGCTCCGCGACGCGCGCGGCGAGTTCGAACACCGGCGCACGCCGCTCGTGGCTCGCCGTGATGTCCAGAAAGACCAGTTCGTCTGCGCCGTCGCGGTCATACACGCGGGCAAGCTCCACCGGGTCGCCCGCGTCGCGCAGCCCCACGAACTGCACGCCCTTCACCACGCGCCCGTTCTTGATGTCGAGGCAGGGGATAATCCGTCGGGTCTCAGCGGACGCCATTTCAAGAACCCTCTGGGGCGCGTCGCCACTGGACGGCGATGATGGGCGCATCGGCGGGCGCGGGGCGGGATGGGGTTTCCTGCTTCGCAGAGCGCGCGGGTTTGCCCCGACGGTTATTGCGCACGCGTCGACGCGCACGGGATTTGGCAGGGGGCGCTTCCGAAGGCGCAGCCGAGGCGACTGGCTCCTCAATAGGCGTCTCTTCAGGGAGTAACTCCACCTCAATCGGTTCGAACGGCGACTCCTCCAGCGTAATCGGCTCCAGCACGGGTTCTTCCCAGTCGGGTTCGAGGGCGGGCGCAGGCGTCTCTTCAACAGTTTCTGGCGTTGCGGGCGTCTCGACGAGCTGGAAGTACGGCTCCAATTCAATCGGCTCACCCTGCAGCAGCCTGAGCAGTTGTTCATGCGGGGCGATGAGCAGCAGGCGGCTCTCTCCCTCCTGCAGATAGAGCGTATGTTCCATCACGCTCTCGGCGACCAGTTCGCTCTCGGTCGGGTCGTACACGCTGAGGGGGATGGGGAACTGCAGGGTGCGTGCGCCGCCCTTGCGGGCATGCACATGCACCCACGGGTAGCGCGCCTGCACGAGGTCGTTCGTGTCGAGCCAGATGTGCCCGCCCGCCCAGCGGATGAGCGAGCGCACCAGCTCGGGTGTGAGGCGTCGCTCGCCCAGAAAGACCGCTTTCCAGGTCTTGTGGTCACACACGACGAGCGAGGGCAGCCCCGTGTCGATGTATTCGCCGATTACATCGCAGCCTTCGGCGATGGCGTAGAACGACGGCTCCCACGGCTCAACCGCGCCGATTTTGTCCACCTTGAGGAACCGCGCCAGCGAGTGCGTTTTGTTCACAATCTGCGTGCCCTGCATGCTCGCCCAGGGCTGACGGGCGATGGCGACGCCGAGCGTCTCGCGGGCGTTCGCAAGCGCGTCGCGATGCCCGTGGAACAGCGTGCTGGCGTAGAGCCAGACCAGAACGCGCCCGTCGCGCTGCAGGCGTTTGCGTATCGCCTCGTGCGCCGCGCGCGACATGCGCCATGCGTTCAAGAAAATCACCACGCGGCTTGGGGGAAATTCGCGCCGCGCGATGTCCTCCAGCAAGTAGAAGCCGACGGACGCGCCGCTGCGCAGCACTGCCTCGCGCGCCTGCACCACCGTCTGCTCAATCAGGGGCGAACCTGTGCGCACATAGCGCGTGCTTTCGGGGTCAATAATCACAGCGACTTCAGGCGGGGTCTGCGGGGCGCGTTCGCGCAGGCTCCAGAGGCTTTGCCCCTGACGCGCGGCGTTCCACGCGTCGGGGTGCGCAAGCCAGCCCTCGCCCCATAAGTCCATCCACATCTCGCCATGCGCCAGCGCAAGCGACTGCGCCAGCGACCGTTGATGTACCTGTTGAACCGCGAGCGCGGTGTGCAGCGGCGGGTTGTAGTCGTCGTCGGGGGTCGCCTCCGCCTGCGCTGAGGCGAGGTGGTGTCCCGTAGAGGGGTCGGTCAGGCGCGTCGCCCTGCCGAACGGCGTGCGGTAGTCCTCCTCCGACAGGAACAGTTTCTCGTGCAGGTTCAGCGAATCGACGGGCACTGGCAGCGCGCCGAGTTCGCCGGGCAAGCGCGTCGTATAGCTCAGCGGCGCAGACAAGAAATCGATACAATCCGAGCGCAGCAGTTGCGTCAGCGCGAAATGCCCCGCGTAGGGATGTTTCCACTCCAGCACATAGCCGTAGGGCGCGCCCACCAGCGCACGCCCCTGACTAGCTTCCTTCACTGCCTGCGCCAGCCCCAGAATGCGACGCGCCGTGATGTCCGACAGAAAGCGATGATAATCGATCCAGCGTCCTTCGCGGCGCGGATGATAGAAATGGTTCACGCGCCCGTGCGGCAGGGACGGCTGGAAGGGGGGCAGGGACGCCGTGCTGAAACTCACCTCGCCGTTGAACCAGCAGGCGCGCAGCACCACGCTGTCGCCTTTATACTGACGGCGCAGCCACTCACGGAACGCCTGGAGCGCCGCCTCGCTCGCGTCGTAGCCGCCCGACTCGGCAAGGAACCACTCGCCGTAGTCTAAGTGATATCCCAGCGTCGCGCCGCCCTCATCCTCCTGCTCCACCAGGTTCACCAGCGCAACGAGTTGCTCTTTCGCGAGTTGCCACCAGCGTTCCGCGCACACGGAGGGACCGCCCACCGAGCCATCGGCGAAGCGAATCACCGCTTCAGGATACTCCGCCTGCCACTTACCTACAGGCGCGAACGCAATCCGCCACAGCAGATGCGCGTCGGGGTTCGTCTCGCGCGCCATCGCCGTCCAGTAGCGAATCTGGTCGAAGGCTTCGATTGCGCCCGTCTCGCGCACGGGCAGGGCAACGAGCAGAGAGTAGAGATGGACGCCGGCTTCAGCAGCGAGCTGCATCTGTTGCTGGACGCGCACGGCGGCTTCGGGGTTATGGGGATTGCCAAAGAAGAAATGGGGACGGAACACGCGTTCGCCGAAGTGAATCGTCGGCACGCCGTTCTGGAACTGCACGCGCACGAGGGGGTGGCGAATCGGCGGCGGGGGCGGGATCTCAGGTTCTGGCTCCGCTACGACGACCGCGACGCCGTCGCCTGTTTTACTGACGACGGCTTCAGGTTCGGCTTTTTTGCGTCGGCGGGTGCGGCGCGTTTTCTGGGGCGGAGCCGCTGCTTCAGGTACGACGGCGTCCCCGCCGTCGGCTTGGAGCATCGGCGTCTCGCTGATGGCAGGTTCAGCCTGTAGCGTCGGCGTCTCGCCGACGACAGGCTCGGCTTTTTTGCGTCGGCGGGTGCGGCGCGTTTTCTGGGGCGGAGCCGCTGCTT
>CAYYCA010000036.1:9292-12196 GCA_964470265.1 uncultured Fimbriimonadales bacterium
TCTCGCTGATGGCAGGTTCAGCCTGTAGCGTCGGCGTCTCGCCGACGACAGGCTCAGAGACCTCAGGTTGAGCCTTCTTGCGGCGGCGAGTACGCTTCGGCGTGGCTTGAGCGTCGCGCTCAAGCGTTTCCGGTTGCAGTGAAGCCTCCGTCACGGGCGGCGCAGGGGGTTCTGGGGATTGTGTTGCAGCGCGTCGGCGTTTCGTGGCTTGGACAGTCGTGTCCAAGCGCGACGCCTCCTCGGCGCGGACAGGAATGTCCGTGCCACGGGGGGCGCGCCGACGGGTTCGCTTTTTCGGCTCCGCTGCAACTACCTCAGGCTCAGCCGGAGTCGCCTCCTGCGCCTGCGCCCACTCGCTCGGCGCGGTCTCGGTTTCGGAAATCGTCTTCTTTCGCCTTGGCATGGTCTTCGATTACAGGCAACTGCTCAATCCAGCTTAGCAGGTCGGCGGGCGTTTCGAAATAGTAATCGGGCTGCGCCGCGCGTAAATCCTCCGGCAGATGCGCGCCCCAGGCGACCGCTCCGACCTGCACGCCCGCCGCACGTCCGCAACTGAGGTCGAATACCGTGTCGCCGATATAGATTGCCTGCTCCGGCGGAACCTGCAAGCGTTCCAGCGCTTTCAAGACGGGGTCGGGCGCGGGCTTGTGGCGCTCCGTGTCGTCGGAGGTCACGATGGCGTCTACCGTATCATCAATTGCCAGCTTCGGCAGGCTCAGGCTCAGCTCCTCGCGATTTTTGGAAGTCACGAGCGCGACCGCATACCCCTTGCGATAGGCGGCTCGAACCGCCTCCACCGCTTCCGGGATTACGCGCTCCAGGTCGCGATGCGCCTTGTAGTACGCCACCTCGTCCGCTTCCATCAATTCGTGGGGCACGTTCCCCGCCACCCGATCGTCCAGATAGTGCATCTGCACCTTGAGCGGCAGTCCAATCAACCGACGAATCTCCTCGCGCGGCAGTGCAACGCCCAGATGCTTCTGATAAGTGTAATCCAGCGCTTTGACGATTAAATCGACCGTATCGATGAGCGTGCCGTCGATATCGAACAGAATGGCTCGCAGCGACGAGGGTTTTTCCATCGCCATCAGTATACCTCACGAAAGTTCGACGGGCACCGCCTGCGCTTTGAAGGGCAGATGCTGCACAATCTGGTTCTTCTCGTTCACCAGCACCATTTTGGGTTCGACCCACTCGTCGGTCAAGACGAAGCTGGCGATAATCACCCGATGCCCTTTTTGCGCCTTATGCGCTGCGGAGCCGTAGATGGCGACCTCGCCTGAGCCAGACGGCGCAGGAATCACATAGGTCTGAAACCGCTCGCCATTATCCATCACCCATACATGCACCAGCTCGCCCGGCTCCAGCCCAATCGCTTCCATTAAATCCTCATCGATGGCGATGCTGCCGATATAGTCCAGTCGGGAGTCGGTGACCCGCGCCATATGGATCTTGCCCTTTAGTCGTTCGACCAGTCGCATAAACACATTCCTCCGAAAACAGGCGATTCGATTGCCATCTATATAATACCCTATGCTATAGGAACCTTCGCACAGGCGTCGAATTGCACAGCGGAGGTTGCCGATGAAGGTTCTGGTAGCGGACAAGTTCGAGCAGAGCGGGCTGGAGGGGCTGAAATCGCTCGGCTGCACGGTTGTTTACGACCCCAGCCTCAAAGAGGACGCGCTGGTGGAGGCGATTCGCACGCATAACCCCGATGTGCTGGTGGTGCGCTCCACGAAAGTCACCGCGCCGATGCTGGAGGCGGGCGATTTGAGTCTGGTGATTCGCGCCGGCGCAGGCGTGAACACCATCGATGTCGACACGGCGTCTAAACGCGGGATTTATGTGGCGAACTGTCCGGGCAAGAACGCAATTGCGGTGGCGGAGCTGGCATTCGGGCTGATTTTGTCGCTTGATCGGCGCATTCCCGATAATGTGGCGCAGCTGCGGGCAGGCAGGTGGAACAAGAAGGAGTTCAGCGAGGCGCGCGGCGTGTACGGCTGTACGCTCGGGCTGATTGGCGTGGGCAACATCGGGCGCGAGATGATTAGCCGCGCGAAGGCGTTCGGGCTGCGCGTGATTGCCTGGAGCCGCTCGCTGACTCCCGAACGCGCCGAGCAACTCGGCGTCGGCTATCGCGCGACCCCCCTTGATGTCGCCAGCGAAGCCGACATCGTGAGCGTGCATGTCGCGCTGACGCCCGACACCAAACATCTGTGCAATCGCGCCTTCTTTGAGGCGATGCGCAACGGCGCGTACTTCATCAACACGGCGCGCTCCGAAGTGGTGGATGAGGACGCGCTCGCGTGGGCGGTGCGGGAGAAGGGCATCCGCGCAGGTCTCGATGTGTTCGAGGGCGAACCAAGCGCGGGCGAGGGCGAGTTCCGCAACCCGCTTGTGGAGCTGCCCCTCGTGTACGGCACGCACCACATCGGCGCGTCCACGCAGCAGGCGCAGGAAGCCATCGCCGCCGAAGTGGTGCATATCGTGCAGACCTACATGCACACGGGGCGCGTGCCGAATGTGGTGAACCTCGCGGACCATTCCCCCGCGCAATACCTGCTGGTAGTGCGCCATCTGGATCGGGTGGGCGTGCTGGCGCATGTGTTCAACTGCCTGCGCGAGGCGAACATCAATGTGCAGGAGACAGAGAACATCATTTTCGCGGGCGCGGAAGCCGCCGTCGCGCGAATCCAGTTAGACAGCGCGCCGCCCGACGCCACCCTGCGGGCGATTCGGCAGCACGAGCATATCTTCGCCGCGACGCTGGTGGCGTTGAACCAAAGATAATACCAACTGAGGTTTCAAGTAGTGGAAATCGTCGGCGGGACGCCGACGCTACGAATGCGCTTCGCGTAGCGTCGGCGTCCCGCCGACGATGCACTTGAAAACTCAGTTGGT
>CAYYCA010000037.1:0-11891 GCA_964470265.1 uncultured Fimbriimonadales bacterium
TTCACGCTGGACGCGATGCCCGGCAAACAGATGGCAATCGACGCCGACCTGAACGCGGGGCTAATCAATCAGGAGGAAGCCAAACGCCGCCGACGCGCCATCGAGCTGGAAGCCGACTTCTACGGCGCGATGGACGGTGCAAGCAAGTTCGTCAAAGGCGACGCGATTGCGGCGGTTCTGATTATTCTGATAAACATCATCGGCGGTTTCGCCGTGGGCTTTCTGCGCGGGCAGGGCGACGCGATGACCGTGCTGCAAACCTACACGCTGCTGACGGTAGGCGAGGGCTTGGTGGCGCAGATTCCCGCGCTGCTGATTTCCACCGCTACGGGCTTGCTGGTGACCCGCGCCTCCACCGAGCAGGCGATGGGGCAGGATGTGGTGGGGCAGGTGCTGCAGTATCCGCGCGTGCTGATGGCGGCGGGCGGCGCGATTGCGTTCCTCGCGCTCGTGCCGGGCTTTCCTAAACCTCAATTCATTATGGTGGGCGCGGCGCTGTTTGGACTGGGCTATCTGGCGACGCGCGTGAACCTGCTGCCGCCGCCCCCTGAGCCGGAGCAGACCGAAGAACCCGCCGCACCGCCGCCTACGGGACCTGAAGCCGTGCTGCCGATGCTGAAGGTGGATGCGATTGAACTTGAAATCGGCTACGGGCTGATGCCGCTGGTCGACCCAAACCAGAAGGGCGACCTGCTGGAGCGCATCGCCGCCATCCGTCGACAACTGGCGACCGATTTGGGCTTCGTGATGCCCTCCGTGCGTGTGCGCGATAATGTGCGCCTGCGCCCGATGCAGTATCAAATCAAGATTCGCGGCGAGACGGTGGCGCAGGCGGAGGCGCAACCGCGCATGCTACTCGCCATGCCCCCCAGCTCCGACTCGCCGCCGATTGAGGGCGTCGCCACCACAGAGCCTGTGTTCGGCATGCGGGCGTACTGGATTGAACCGCACCTGCGCGAGACGGCGCAACGGCTGGGCTACACGGTGGTAGAAGCAACCGCCGTCGTCGCCACGCACCTGACCGAAATCGTGCGCCGCCACGCCGCCGAACTGCTGGGGCGCGCCGAAGTGCAGCAACTGCTGGACAACCTCAAAGAGCATAACGCTGTGGTGGTGCAGGAGGTTGTGCCCGACCTGCTGACGCTGGGTGAGGTGCAGAAGGTGCTGCAACATCTGCTGCGCGAGGGCGTGCCCATCCGCGACTTGGAGACGATTCTGGAGACTTTGGGCGACCATGCGGGGCGCACGCGCGATGTGGAGGCGTTGGGCGAGTACGCCCGCGCCGCCTTGTCGCGCACCATCACCCACCGCCTGCAGTCGCCCGACGGCAAACTGCGCCTGATGGTGTTCGAACCCGCGCTGGAAGCCTATCTGCGCGAGCGCGTAGAGCAGACCCCGCACGGCGTCGCCCTCAGCTTAGAGATGGACTCCAGCCGCGCCCTGCTGCAGGCTATCGGTCAACACGCCCAGCAGATGACGGCGCGGGGCTACCTGCCCGTGCTGGCGTGCGCGGGCAACCTGCGCCTGCCCGTGCGCAAACTTTTAGGCGCGGAGCTGCCGCAGGTGCATATCATCGCTTACCATGAAATCGCCCCGAACACGAACATCGAGATTGTGGAGCAAATCAGCCGCGCGGAGGTAATGGGCGCAGTGGCGGCGGCGTAGTGTAATACCAACTGAGGTTTCAAGTAGTGCAAATCGTCGGCGGGGACGCCGACGCTACGAACGCGCTTCGCGTAGCGTCGGCGTCCCGCCGACGATTTGCACTACTTGAACTCTCGATCGGTATAAAACCTCACACTTGCCGCACAGTGATTGTTCCCTGAAACGCTTGAAAATCATTCGGGTTTAAGGTGAGCAGCTCTTGAACCCCATGCTTCTGCATCCATGCGACGAGACGCACATCATGAGCGCGTTTGCCGCTTACCTGGTAGGTCTGACATAGCGTGCGCCACTCCTGCACGGTACTTGGCGTATCCTCTAACAGTGTGAACACATTGAGGAGGTACTGAATATACTGGTCGGCGGCGTGGGGCGAGAGTCCCAAACCATTCTGGTCAGTGGGGCGCGTGGCGACTACATACAATTCATACAGACACTGGGGCGCAATAAGCAAAGTGTAGCCCGCCGCCTGCAACTGCAGGATTCGCGCGACGACTGCCTGATGACGCAGATGAGATGCATACAGATACGCCAGCAAAACATTTGTATCAAGCAGTATGGAGGGTGGGTTCACGCTCCTCATAGAAGTTCTCGCTCCGTGAGGCATCGATATCGTCCGTGAAAGGCGCGTTCACAATCCCTGCAAGCAGGCGTGTGGCAAGCGTGCGTAATACTGCGGACGTTCCGTCATACTGCGCCAGCCACTGCTTTTCTTTCTCACTCCAAACATACACATGGTCGTAAACGCCCCTGAGGTCGTCCCGCCAGGGGTGAGTTGCAAACGGGTTGTGGAGAATCTCCATCCACGAGAGTTCAACATCAGGAACGCGCGAAGGTGCTTCTAAAATCTGCTCCAGTTTCACCCTCCAGCGTCTCTGGAGCAATTCTTCAATCAAGCCAAGCAAGCATTTTGCATCTGGGGTCAAGGAGGCTTTGCGCATCCTGTACGCAATCATAAGCGCGGAGTCGCGGTGAAGCATTCCCAACGCGCTGACCTCTGGATAGTTTTTCAGGAGTTTCAGCACGTACTGCGGAACGCCCTTCAGCACCTTTCCCCACATCGCCAGCAGGAACGGCAGGTTCTGCTGAGCGGCGGCGGTTGACTGTCTATGCTTTCGCTGGAGGCATTCCTGCAGCGCGTAAGATAAATTCTCTTTGGTAAGCTCGCTGGCGTGAAAGATTTTGTCTTTTGCCTCCTCTGCAAAAGCGACTTCAGCAGGCTTCTGACTGTCAGGCTCTATGCTCGGCAAAAAAGTGGCTTCGATAACTGCTACGGGCTTACCGTTTTGCAAAATGATTGCCTCAGGCAGTTTGCAATTAACCTGCTGTTGCCAGCGGTAAGTCCACCCCCGCGCCTTCAGGTATTGCTCCAGCATCTGCTCGATACCTTTATCAATCCCCGCCAAAACGCCGCTACGCTGTTTGGTCCGCTTCACAGCAGAATTATACCGCTTACGCCTATTTTCCCCACTTGTCCGATGTACGCTAATAAGACATTCGTATCAAGCAGTATGGAGAGTGGGTTCACGCTCCTCATAGAAGTTCTCGCTCCGTGAGGCATCGATATCGTCCGTGAAAGGCGCGTTCACAATCCCTGCAAGCAGGCGTGTGGCAAGCGTGCGCAGCTTCTCCGCAACCTACTCGAGATCCGCTTCCCAGCGTTTCTGGAGCAGTTAACTGCATGCAAACGCGCTGCAGGAATCGCCGTTCGTTTAGCGAACCCTCAAAACGCTATGGCACGGAAGACGACACGGCGGGAGTTTTTGAAGCAGAGCCTGACCGCAGGCGCGGGCTTGCTGTTTCTGAAGAGCTGGGCAAAGGGGCAGTCGCCGAACGAGAAGCTCAATATCGCGGTGATTGGCGTCGGCGGACGCGGCTGGGACAACCTGCGCGGCGTCGCGAGCGAGAATATCGTCGCGCTCTGTGATGTAGACCTGAACCATCTGAGCAACGCCGCGAAAGTGTTCCCCAACGCGCGGCTGTGGGTGGACTATCGGCGCATGTTTGACCGCCAGAAGGACATCGACGCGGTGGTCATCAGTACGCCCGACCACACGCATGCGCTGCCGATGATGATTGCGCTGCAACTGGGCAAGCATGTTTACTGTGAGAAGCCGCTGGTGCATACCGTGTGGGAGGCGCGTCAGGTGCGCGAGGCGGCGCGGAAGGCGAAGGTCGCCACGCAGATGGGCAATCAGGCGCACTCCAGCGAGCCGCTGCGCATCGCGGTCGAGGTCATCCGCTCGGGCGTGATTGGTGCTGTGCGCGAAGTGCATGCGTGGAGCGACCGCCCTATCTGGCCGCAGGGCATCTCGCGCCCCGAAGGCTCCAAACCTGTTCCCCCATACCTGTTCTGGGATTTCTGGCTGGGTCCTGCGCCAGAGCGTCCCTATCACGACGGCTACCACCCGTTCGCATGGCGCGGCTGGTGGGACTTCGGTACGGGCGCGCTGGGCGACATGGGCTGCCACATCATCGACACGGCGTACTGGGCGCTGGAGCTGGGATTGCCGACCAGCGTGGAGATGGACGGCGCGCCGCGCTTGCCTGAATCGGGTCCGAAAGCGAGCAAGGCGATTTACGAGTTCCCTGCGCGCGGCAATCAGCCCCCCGTGAAACTCTACTGGTACGACGGCGGTCTCAAGCCCGACCCTGCGCTGGTGGGCGAGCAGAATCTCGCGCCGAACGGCGTCATCTGCGTCGGCGAGAAAGGCGCATTGTACTTCATCCACGCCAGCCAGTACCGCCTGTACCCGAAAGAGCAGTTCGAGGGCTTCCAGCTCAAGGAGCGCAAGCTGCCCACCTCGCCCGGGCACTATGAGGAGTGGCTGCAGGCGTGCAAGACGGGCAGCCCCACTTACAGCAACTTCGAGTACGCGACAATGCTCACCGAAGCGGTGTTGCTGGGCAACGCGGCGTTCCGCGCAGGCGAGAAGCTCTACTACGACGGCAAAGAAGGGCGCGTGACCAACACGCGCAAGGCGGACGAGTTCATCCGCATGCCCTATCGCCAGGGCTGGGAGTGGTGGTAGGCGTCCGTCCTCAATCGTGAGGGGAGCCTCCTTCTGCCCTCACATCACGCTGATGGTCTGCTCGCGTCCCGGACCAACTGAGATGAGTCGGATCGGGACGCCTACATACTCCTCGATGAAGTTCAGGTAGGCGAGCGCGTTGGCGGGGAGGTCGTCGAGGCTGCGGCAGTGGGTGATTTCCTCGCGCCAGCCGGGCAACTCGGCATAGACAGGCTCGCAGCGGGCAAGCGCAGGCGCGTCGGCGATAAACTCGCGCGTCTCTGTGCCCCCGATGCGATACGCCACGCACACCTTGAGCTGGGGAAAGCCTGACAACACATCGAGCAGCGTCACGGCGAGCGCGGTGAAGCCGTTGACGCGCGCGGAATAGCGCAGGGCGACCAAATCGAGCCAGCCGACGCGCCGCGCCCTGCCCGTAGTCGTGCCGTACTCCCGCCCGCGATTGCGGATGCGCTCGCCCGTCTCGTCCTCCAGCTCGGTCGGAAACGGTCCCTCGCCGACGCGCGTGGTGTAGGCTTTCGCCACGCCCCAGATGTCGGTCAGGCGGTTCGGCGCGATGCCCGTGCCCAGACACGCGCCCGCCGCGATGGGGTGCGAGGAGGTCACATACGGGTAAGTACCGTAGTCCAAATCGAGCAGCGTGCCCTGCGCGCCTTCCATCAGGATTGGCTCATCTTGCTCGGCGGCGCGCATCAGCAGGTGCGGCACATCGCATACATAGGGGCGAATCTGTTCGGCGTAGTGGCTGAACTCCTCAATCAGTTCGTCGGCGTTAAGTGGTTTCGCGCCGTAGACGCGCTGAATCGTGGGGTTGCGTCGGAGCAGCACGCGCTGGATGCGCTGGGCGAGTCGGTCGCGCTCCATCAGGTCGGCGACGCGCACGCCGATTCGCCACGCTTTATCGGCGTAGGTGGGGCCGATTCCGCGCTTGGTGGTGCCGATGCGTCCCTCAATCTGCGCCTCCTCCAGCTCGTCCAGCAGGCGATGGTAAGGCATGGTCAGGTGAACGCCCAGCCCGATACGCAGGCGCGACAACTCGACGCCCTGTTCACGCAGGGCGGCGGCTTCCACACTGAACGAGCGCAAGTCCATCACGACGCCGTCGGCAATCACGGCGGTCACATGGGGATGGAGAACGCCCGAGGGAATAAGGTGGAACTTGTAGGTTGCGCCGTTGACGCAGACGGTGTGTCCAGCATTGCTGCCGCCGGCGTAGCGCACGACATAGCGGGCGCGTTGCGCAAGTAAATCGACAATTTTCCCTTTCGCTTCATCGCCCCACTGGGCGCCGACCACGACTGAAACCGCCATGTTGCCTCCAGAGTGGAAAACAGGCAGAGCGACGCGCGCCCCAGTCATTGCGTCGCCCTGCAACAGAGTGGGTCAGCTGCGTTCCGCCAGCCAGCGCGGGATGCGCTCCTCGACGGTCTGCACCTGCTTGACGCCACGCTGATAGGCGCGCTCCGCACGAAACTCAGGCTGCGCCTGACGCTCCTGCAGCTTACGAATAATCGCGACCGCCGTCACCGTCGCAGTGACCAGCGCCGCGCCAATCAGCCAGCCGTAATGACAACGCGCCGTGTTATTAGAGTTCATAGCGACCTTCACCATCTTCGCCCAACTCGCGCGAGCGAAAGATACGCTTCACAAAAGTAATTAGCTCCTGAGGGTTGAACGGCTTGGTTAGGTACATATCGACGCCTTCCTGCCACCCGCGAAACACATCCTGATCCTGCGCTTTCGCCGTGAGCATAATCACGGGCAGTTCGGCGGTCTCCGGATTGCGGCGCAGGTTGCGCAGCACCTCGAAACCGTCCATGTAAGGCATCATCACATCGAGTACCACCAGGTCAGGTTTCTCGGAAGCGACTTTTTCCAGCGCCTCTTTGCCGTCATGCGCGGTGACTACATTGTAGCCCTGTCGCTCCAGATTCACCTGAATCAGGCGCACGATATGCCGTTCGTCGTCTACTACCAGAATCTTCTTCATCGATAATCCTCCGCGCGGTTAATAGGTTAGGTAAACATATTGTACCCTATCCCACGCGCCTGCTCTTTAGGCGCGTCCGCGCATCGAGAAGTTCCCCTCTTTGCATGATTATCGGAACTCGTGGCGCATTTCTGAAGCGGGTACACTGTTGCAGATGACACGCTATGAGCTGCCAGCGATGGTGGTGGAGCATCGGCGGCGCGAGGCGAACCTGTACGAGTTGATTTTACATGCGCCGCCGATTGCCCAAAGCGCGACGCCGGGGCAGTTTGTAATGCTGCGCCCGATGCGCACGCACGCCCCCCTGTGGCGACGCCCCTACAGCATCTTGCGGGCGAACCCCGACAAGGGTGTGTTCAGCGTCCTCTACTCGGTGCAAAGCGCGTTTACCGAGCTGCTCTCGATGAAGCCGATTGGATCAACCGTGCAGACGCTGGGTCCGTTGGGGAGCTATTTTCAGCCGGTGCGTTCGGCGCGGCGGCATATTCTCGTGGCGGGCGGAGTCGGCGCGCCGCCGCTGTGCTTTTT
This sequence comes from uncultured Fimbriimonadales bacterium, assembly GCA_964470265.1. Lineage (GTDB taxonomy): Bacteria > Armatimonadota > Fimbriimonadia > Fimbriimonadales > GBS-DC > GBS-DC. The sequence goes on from CAYYCA010000037.1 coordinate 7,213, forward strand.
CGCCGCGCGGCTTGCCCCTACCCTGCAAGCGGACGAGCGGATTCTGATACTGGAAGGAGCGCGCACTGCAGATTTGCTAATCGGAATGGACGAGTTCCGTGCGCTCGGCGCGGAAGTGCGCATCGCCACCGACGACGGCTCGAAGGGCTACCAAGGGTATGTCACCGACCTGCTGGCGGCGGCGTTGAACGAGCCAGTCGAGTCGGCGGTCTACGCCTGTGGCCCGAACCGCATGCTTCGAGTCGTGGCGCAACTGTGCCTCGAGCGGGGCGTCCCGTGCCAGATTTCACTGGACGCGCCGATGCCGTGCGGGATGGGCGTCTGCCTGGGGTGCGCCGTGAAAGTGAACACGCCTGACGGCGGCGCGTGGTACAAGCGGGCGTGTGTGGAGGGGCCCGTATTCTGGGCGGAGGAGGTATGCTGGGAATGACGCCCGACCTGCGCGTGAATCTGGGGAGCTTGGCGCTGCGCAATCCCGTGATGGTTGCGGCGGGAACCTTTGGCTACGGACTGGAATATCGCGACCTGGTCGACCTTTCGCAGCTGGGCGCGATTGTCACCAAGAGCCTGACGCTCGCGCCGCGCATGGGCAACTTGCCGCCGCGCGTCGCCGAAACGCCCGCGGGCATGCTCAACGCGATTGGCTTGCAGAACGACGGCGTGGATGCGTTCGTTTTGGAGACCCTCCCCCGCCTGCGCGACTACGGAACGCCGATTATCGCGAGCGTCGCCGGGGAGACCGTCGAGGAGTATGTCGTGGTCGCCGAGAAGCTCAGCCGTACGGGGGGCGTCGCCGCGCTGGAGCTAAATCTCTCGTGCCCCAATCAGGCGCGTGGTGGAATAGAGTTCGGCGTTAGCCCTGAACTCACGGCGCAGGTCGTCGCTGCCGTGCGTCAGGCGACCGATTTGCCCCTCATCGCCAAACTTACCCCAAATGTGGGCGACATCACACCGATTGCACAGGCGGCAGTGCAGGCGGGCGCGGACATTCTGTGTTTGATAAACACGGTGCTGGGCGTCGCTGTGGACGCGCGCACGCGCCAGTTCCGCCTCGCCAGCAAGATGGGAGGCTTGTCGGGGCCTGCCGTCAAGCCCATCGCGCAGTATCATCTCTGGCGTGTGCGTCAGGCGTTGCCCGAAACCCCACTGATTGGCGTCGGCGGCATCAGCAGCGTGGAAGACGCCATCGAGTTTATCCTGCTCGGCGCGCATGCCATCCAGATTGGCACAGCGAACTATGTGCAACCGACGCTCGCTCAGGAGATCGTGCAGGGACTGGCGGAGTACCTGATGGAGAGTGGGTTGAATCACATAGAGGCGATACGGGGCGTGGTGATGTGAAGGGCATCGTCGGCGGGACGCCGACGCTACGAACGGGCGTGCATAGCGTCGGCGTTCCCTGCCGACGACTGACTACGACGCCTGCTGAATATCGTCCTGCGTCAGGATTTCGGGGTCTTTGCGCTGCGTCACGGTCTCTTCCGTAATCACCACGCGCTTGATGTTGGGGTTCGAGGGCACTTCGTACATCACATTGAGCATAAGCTCTTCCAGAATCGCGCGCAAGGCGCGTGCGCCTGTGCCGCGGCGGATGGCTTCCTGCGCAATCGCTCGCAGCGCGCCCTCCTGCACCACCAGCTCCACGCCGTCGAGCTCGAAAAACTTCTGATACTGACGCACGAGCGCGTTCTTCGGCTCCACCAGAATCCGCGCCAGGGTCGCCTCGTCCAGCGCCTCTAAGGTCGCCACCACTGGCAACCGCCCGATGAATTCTGGAATCAGCCCGAACTTGAGCAGGTCTTCGGGCATCACATGCTGGAGCAGTTCACCCACATTGCGCTTCCTGCGGCTTTCTGGACTGGAGCGGAAGCCCATCGTCTGGTCGGTAAGCCGCCGCTCGATGATTTTCTCCAGTCCGTCGAACGCGCCGCCGCAGATAAAGAGTATGTTCGAAGTGTCGATCTGGATGAACTCCTGATGGGGATGTTTGCGCCCGCCCTGGGGCGGGACATTGGCGATGGTACCTTCGAGAATCTTGAGCAGCGCCTGTTGCACGCCTTCGCCCGACACATCGCGCGTGATGGACGGGTTGTCGGATTTGCGGGCAATCTTGTCAATTTCGTCGATGTAGATAATGCCCCGCTCGGCGGCTTTGATGTCCATGTCCGCCGCCTGAATCAGGCGCAGCAGGATGTTCTCCACATCTTCGCCGACATAGCCCGCTTCGGTGAGCGCAGTGGCGTCGGCAATCGCGAACGGTACATTTAGAATCCGCGCCAGCGTCTGCGCCAGCAGGGTCTTGCCGCTGCCGGTGGGACCAATCAGCAGGATGTTGCTCTTTTGCAGCTCCACCTCGCTGCTCACGCCTGCCTTGATTCGCTTGTAATGGTTGTAGACCGCCACCGACAGCACGCGCTTAGCGCGCTCTTGCCCCACCACATACTGGTTCAAGACGCGATAGATGTCTTTGGGTTTGGGCACGGTGTCCACCGAGCCGAGCGGATGCGCGGGCGTGGGGGCGCTCGATTCGTTGCGGAGAATGTCGTTCGCTAACTTCACGCAGTCGGCGCAGACGCCGCCATACATGCCCAGAATCAACTTGCGTACATGCTCGCGGGACTTACCGCACAGCACACACCGATCCATCATGCGCGTGTCGTTCATTCGTGCCACAGAGAGCCTCCTATCATCGACCGCTGCGGTCTAATACATGGTCGATTATTCCATACTCTTTGGCTTCCTGCGCCGACATGAAGTAGTCGCGAGCGGTGTCCTGTTCCACGCGCTCGATGGGCTGTCCCGTGTGCTTGTGCAGGATATTGTTCAGGATGTCTTTATAGCGCAGCACCTCACGCGCCTGAATCTCGATATCGAGCGCGGTTCCCTGAAAGCCCGCGTGCACCTGATGGATCATAATTCGTGCGTGGGGCAGGGCGTAGCGTTTGCCGGGCGCGCCGCCTGCCAGCAGCACTGCGCCCATGCTGGCAGCTTGCCCGATACAAATCGTGGCGACATCGGGACGAATCATCTGCATCGTATCGTAAATCGCCAGTCCCGCACTCACCACGCCGCCGGGCGAGTTGATATACATATCGATATCTTTATCGGGATCTTCCTTCTCCAAGAACAGCAGCGACGCCACCACCAGGTTCGCCACATCGTCGTTGATCGGCGTGCCGACGAACACGATGCGGTCGCGCAGCAGGCGCGAGTAGATGTCGTACATCCGCTCGCCGCGCGCGGTCTGTTCCACAACATACGGAAACGGGATCATCTGATTTTTGAAATCGCTCATGGCTACGCTCCTTCCTCTGTATTTTGGACGATTTCGAGCAGTTTTTGGAGCGCACGCTCGAGGCGGATTTCCTGCATGACGCGATTGCGGAGCTCTCGGTCTTCGAGCATGCGCACGCGCTGGGCGGGGTCGTCGGTCGCTTCCGCCATGGCGCGGACGAGCGCTTCCGCCTCTTCTTCGGTTGCCTGAATGCCTTCCTGGTCGGCGATGGCCATCAGGATAAAGGTATTTTGCAGGCGGGTGATTCCGCGCTCGCGCAGCTGCTCGATCAGCTGTTGCTGGGTCATTCCCGACTGTTGCAGGAACATTTCGTAGGTCAAGCCTCGGCTGCGCAGTTCCTCAGCGAAGTCGCGGGCTTCCTCGCGCAGTTGCTCTTCGATGAGCGCTTCGGGCAGATGCACCGTGCTGCGTTCCCGAAGGGCAGCGAGCGCCTGCCCCTGCGCCTGATCCTGCAGGTAGCGTATTTTCTGCTCCGTGACACGCTCGCGCAGTCGCTCGCGCATATCGCTCAGATTCTCATATCCCAGTTTCTGCGCCCAGGCGTCATCCAGTTCTGGGTAGATGGGCATGTGAACGCGCTGGAGTTCGACTTCCACCTGCAGCGTTTTGCCCGCGAGGTCGGGGTCGTTGAAGGTGTCGGGGAAAGTGAGCGTCGCCTCTTTCTTGTCGCCCTCGCGCATGCCTGCCAGCAGGTTGTCCAGCTCGCCGAAGGTCTTACCCAGCGTCACCATGTAGCGGTTCGGCTTGGCGTTGGCGTCCTCAAGGGACTTAATCGCGATTACCAGTCGGTCGTCGGGCTGCGCGGCGCGGTCGGGCGCGTGTTCGAGGCGCATCTGGCTCTGGCGCAACGATTCGATGACTTCCTCCACTTCTTCGTCGCTGGTCTCCTGCGGCGGAATGGGGAAACGCAAGTCGCGATACTCGCCCAGCGGCTCGACCTTCGGGCGCAGCGGCACAGTGAGCGTGAATCGGAACGGCTCGCCTTCCTGCAGTTGTTCGATGTTCACACTGGGCGGGCGATACGGCTCCAGTTGCTCCTGCTCCAGCGCTTTGGGGATGAATTCGTCCATCATCAGTTCGCCTGCGGCGCGGCGCAGCTGCTCTTCGGGAATCAGGCGGCGAATTGCGCTCAGCGGCGCCTGACCGGGACGGAAGCCGGGCACGCGCACCCCTTTGCCCAGCAGGCGAATCGCGCGTTCGAACATCCGCTGGGTAGTCGGCGCGTCCACTTCGATGGTCAGTCGAACCGTCGCAGGCGAAGGCTCCTCGCGGCTCAGGATTTGAAAAGGCTGGATGGATTGCGCTTGCATGCTAATGCCTCTAAATTGGAATGGAGCGGGAGACGGGACTCGAACCCGCGACCCTCTCGTTGGCAACGAGATGC